>JAGOLU010000102.1 GCA_017993865.1 Candidatus Woesebacteria bacterium | reverse complement strand
TAACCTGATTGACGATCAGGTAATTCTTAAGTCGGATGGGTACCCGACTTATCATCTTGCAGTTGTCGTCGATGATCACCTCATGGGTATCACCCATGTGCTTCGTGGGGAAGACTGGATAAATTCCAGTCCTAAGCACGTGGTTTTGTACCGATACTTTGGGTGGGAAGAGCCCAAGTGGTTTCATACTTCATTGCTCAGAAATCCAGATAAATCTAAAATGAGTAAACGCCACAGCCATACCAATATTGATTGGTATAAGAAAGAAGGGTATTTGCCCGAAGCTATACTCAACTATTTGGCGCTTATGGCGTGGAGTCATCCAGATCAAAAAGAAGTATTTGACCTTGATGAGTTTGTACGTGTATTTGACTTTGCTGACATGAAGGCGGTAGGACCTGCGTTTGATTTGGTAAAGCTCGCATGGATGAATGGGGAGTATATTAGAAACTTGCAATTTACAGCTCTCAAACTTCAGACGGACAATTATTTAAAAGAGTTTAATACGGGTGCGTATGAACTTGTGCAAAAGAGCAAAGAATTATTTGAGAGGTCGTTGCCACTTGTACAGGAGAGGATAAAGAAGCTATCAGAATATTGGGAGCTGTCTAAGTTCTATTATATCCGCCCAACAGAACACGAAATCGATATGGCTCAGTACACAGAACAATTGCGTCTAACACACTCTAATCTACAAGATCTTTCGGATTGGACTGCGGAGAGGATTGGCCAGGTCATGCAAGGTGTGTGCGATGAGCTCAAGATGAAAAAGAGTGAATATTTTATGATGATGCGCGTGGCCATCACAGGTCGCAAAGTTTCTCCACCGCTGAATGAGAGCATGGAGCTATTGGGAAAGCAGGAGTGCCTGATGAGATTAACAGTTAGCAGATAATTATTGGTCAGTTGAAAAACAACTTAATATTACAAAAAATATCTTCTATCTATGCTCGAGCAAGAGGCGCCAGTAGAATCAGCTACACCAGACAAGCCTAATCTTCATGAGATGACCAGCCCAGGAGTGATGTTTGAGCATATAACAGATCCACGTACGCTGCTTATCCCAGAGACCATCGCCAAATACGGCTTGGATGAACTTATCGTTCAAGGATACGGAGTCGCGGAAAGTAGCGAAGCTCAGGAGCAGCTTAAAATTGAATACGGGGAAGCCACAGACGTAATTCTCGCTTTAGATAGTGCAGGGAAAGCAATAGGATCTCTCGCTTTACGGCGACTAAAAGGTGAGGATGGCTCGCCAACCATCGAGTTTCAAAGAAAAGTTGAGGGCGCGTTCCCCAAAAAAGCCGGACGCCCAGTTCTGCATGTGAATGGTATTGTTGTACAACAGACGTACAGGAGCCACGGCGTCGGAAGGAATCTTATGACACAGGCGATAGACCTGATACGTCCGTCGCTAATTGTTGGAGAGACAAAGACACCAGAGGCGGTTGCAATACGTATGCACCTGGGCGAATCGTACTTTGGGTATAAACCCGTTGGTGATGCGCCGCAAATGAATGAAAGCGTTCGAGACCTTGTCGATGCCTATGTTAAATTGAACGAAGAGCTGCTTGGTACTTTGTGGAGAGACAAGGCCATTGATTATGATTGTACTGGGGTTTTTTACGTTAGTAATAAATACCTACCCACAGATGTTCCCCGTCCACGACCCGAATTAGTCGGCGTATTCCATGATGTGTGTGAATTACAGGAGTCAGAAAACAAAAGAGGCTCAGGGAAAACCGCAGTCGCTCCAATCATCACCATTATCGATTAACCCCTTTTTCTCGACAACGTAGTATCATATACATATGAATAGCAAAAAGTTCACTGCCAAAGCAATGTGTCTCTTCGTACACAAAGGTAAGCTCTTGCTCTACGAAAATCACTGGGAAGGGCATCACTTCTATCGACCTCCCGGCGGTCATATCACTCAAGGAGAATATGCGGAACAGGCAGTTGTGCGTGAGGTGCACGAAGAGCTTGATGCAAAAATCGAGAACGTAAAACTATGGAGAGTTATAGAGAATATATTCGCAACTCACGAGAAACTTCATCATGAATATGTGTTTTGTTTTACTGCAGACTTCACTGATCACAAGTTTTATGACATGAAACAAATTGAAGCCTACGAAAATGATAAAAAACAAATACTCTGTTGGTATAGCAAAGAGGATGTTGAGAAGCACAAAATGTTTGTTGTACCAAAAGGGATAATGGATATTTTGTAATCTACTAATCTGCACAAAATAGGTGTCTTCGACTTTCAATTCGATACATCATATAATTTTCTAAATCCCGTCACTTCACCGTTTGCTCCTTCGGATCCGAGCGCATTTATAAGTTCTTTTTTTGAGACTTTTCTGTTCTCTGTCGGTGGAGCTGATCCGCCACCAGGGTCATTAATGATGTACGAGCGTTGGTCTCCGGCGCGGATTAATACATAATGCAAAGAGAAACCGGGCTGGCTATTGAGCACTCTAGAGTTGATTTCTGCACCAATAAGATACCCTTTGGCAAGCATGGCATCAATATCTTGAATCGTTGCCCTGCGTGTTTCGTGTTTGATTAATTTCAAGAACTCAGAAATATTGTCTCTAACAGATAGAAGATTACTTTTTTTAAGATACCACTGTGTTGTCTTTTCGTCAAAAGAGTTTTCAAGATACTTAACTCCATCACGCTGGAATAGGGCATAATCAAACGGTTCGATATTTACAACTTCAACCCCGCGTTTTGCGAGCTCTATTTCGGCAGATAGTGTCCATGAGCCTTTGTTTGGAATTGTTTTAGCAATCGTGTCGATTTCTTCCCATGAGAGATCTTGATCAAAAAAATAATGGAAGAGAGACCGAAACACTGCCTGACCACAGTGCATACCGTCGGGATGGTTTGGGTAGAACTTAAGTTTTTTCATTCAAGTCTACATCCAACATTATTTAATCCGTGCAAGGTGAACACGCTTGGTTACGACATTGTAAAGTAGTTTTACAATATCAAGATATACCATATATACAAGAGTAGTAGCACTTACCACTATCCAACTTATCCAGCCTATTGGCTTCACCTCGAACAGGGATTGCAACGGCGTATATACAACAAGCAAAGTGGCGAGAATAGAGATTACGGTGGCGTATATGAGGTGAATATTGCGATGTATAGATTCATTAAAGAATCCCTTGCGGA
>JAGOLU010000101.1 GCA_017993865.1 Candidatus Woesebacteria bacterium | reverse complement strand
ATCACCAACGGTTCCTATGAAGGAAATGACCGCCCCATGCTCGGGAGACTCCCAAAATCGCGTGCGCTTCTGGTGAATAAAGGGTTTAAAAATTTGGGCGCCGATGCCACTATAAGGCGGTTGAAAGGACACAGGTTTCTGATACCGGTCGGAGTGAGTATTGGAAGGACCAATTCTTTGGACCTAAAGACTCAAAGAGATAGTATCGAAGATGTCATCTCCGCGTTCACCAAGTTCGAGAACTCTACACTTGCTCACTCATATTATGAACTCAATATTAGTTGTCCGAACCTAAAAGGTGACATCGAATTTTATACGTCGGCACATCTGGAAGAGCTTCTGATCGCCGTAGATAAGCTTTCGATAAAAAAGCCCCTATTCGTCAAAATGCCCGTCGAGAAGTCTGACAAAGAGGTTGAGGCTATGTTAGCGGTGATTGCAAAGCATTGCCCCCGTGGGGTGATTTTTGGCAACTTACAGAAAGATCGGAAGGACCCCAGTTTCGATCCCGGAGAAATTGAAAAAGCAGGTAAGGGGAATTTTGGTGGCAAGCCTACGTATCAACGCTCAAATGAACTCACTCGGCTGGCATATGCAGAATACAAAGATAGGTTCACAATTATCGGTTGTGGAGGGATATTTTCTGCCGAAGATGCATACACAAAAATAAAGCTTGGCGCGTCACTCGTTCAGCTCATTACAGGGATGATTTACGAGGGCCCTCAACTCATTGCACAGATCAATATGGGACTGGAAGAACTATTGAAGCGTGATGGATACAAGCACCTCTCAGAGGCAGTTGGGGTGGGAAATGAATAATGGTTGCATGATGCATTAGTAGGTATTCATTTGCCGGCTTTGTTACCATCTCCCGCTTGATCCTCCTCCACCTGATGAACCTCCTCCAAACCCCCCAAACCCTCCCCCACTGCTTTTGCCGCCACCAAAAAATCCACCGCCCGATTGGTACCATGTGGTCGGCAAGCCGAGACTTTTTCGATTCTGATAATTCTTTGATAGAAAATAATCAAGAAGATACCCTAAAACTCCGAGCAATAGAGATACTCCCAGAAGCCCGAATATCGGGAACGCAAGCACCAAGCTTACGATTACTCCCAAAACAACGCCGATAATCCCGCCGGGCATTGCGGTTTTAGATCGCGCAAGAAAAGCCACGAAGTATTGGAGCAATCCACTTGCGAAGAAAAAGATTACCATGAGTGGGAATGCAGGACTATCGCTTGGAGGCTGTGCTGATGCAGCAGGTAGAACACTCTCGTCTCCACTTACCACCTGCACAATCGCATCCACCCCTTTGGTCACTCCTGTATCATAGCTCCCTGCTTTAAATTCCGGTATGATGATATCGCGGATAATCCGACCCGCCTTGGCATCGTTGAGCACTGGTTCAAGCCCGTATCCAACCTCAATCCGAACCTCGCGCTCTTTTTGTGCTACCAATAGCAAAACCCCATTATCTTTTGCTTTGGTTCCTATTTTCCACGTCTCAAAGAGTCGTGTCGCGAAATCTTCGAGTGTGGTATCTTGCAAATCTGGTACCGTAACCACCACAATTTGATTTGTCGTTGATTTATCGAATTTTGAGAGCTTGTCCTCTAAGGCAGATGTAGTATTGTTGTTCAATATATTTGCATAATCATTCACGTATCCGCGGGGCTCTGGGAACGTTAGGGCAGCAAAAGAATGAGTAGAAAGGAAACAGCAGACAGCAGATAACAATACAAAAGCAAAGAATGTTCGAAAAGGAAAACGACCGACAATGTTTTTGAGGTGTACAAAGTCCATAGAGTTTGAAAGGTTTCGGTTCGTGACACAAAGACAAGCTCCTCATAACATCTACTATGCTTTCTGCTGTTGCTCACTACTGTTGCTTGATGTTATTTCAGTTCTAAATTCACATTTGGCGCCACTTCTGCGCCTGTCACAGATTCGAAATAGTTTTTTGTACTAAACCCAAACAGAGATGCAAAGAATTTACCGGGAATTTGGTTTACCTTTAGATTATATTCCTTCACGGCATCGTTATATCTGCGGCGCTCGACTGAAATACGGTTCTCTGTACCTGCAAGCTCATCCATGAGCTGGGCGACCGTTTCGTTCGATTTAAGTTCAGGATAATTTTCCATCACCACCAACAGCCTTCCTAGTGCGCTTTCTACTTGCGTTGCTGCTGCGGCTTTATCATTTACCGTCTGTGCACCAGCATAGCGCGTGCGCGCCTCTGCAATTGCTCCAAAGACTGCCTGTTCTTGTGTCAGAAACCCTTTCACTGAGTTCACTAAGTTCGGGATTAGGTCAAGTCTCCGTTGATATTGAGTCTCGACTTGTGCCCACTGATTGTCGACAGATTGGCTCAGTCCTACAAATGAGTTGTATTGCCCCACCGCCATGAATACGAGAACAACAATAATCACCGCCGGCACGGCCAAAACAGTAAGTAAATTTTTCATACCTCTAGAAAAAGATTGGTAACGGATTCATTATAGCAAAGAGAGGGGCTGTGTTAAATCGAGAGCCACCATCAAGATCCCTGTTCACGTTTTGTAACGGCCTTTGCCCCGAACATACCGCCAAGTCTATCTCTGTGCTGTGTTTCTACGAATGTTTGGAATACAGCTCTGTTAGCTTGTGATATAGATTCAGCAAAGAGATCACCATGTGAAATTCTAGGGAGGCCCAGTCGGACAGCATCCATTATACCTCCAACCATCCCCCATGGCGCCGGGCACACTCTCTGAATAGGTTCTCCCCCGTTTGTATACGACCTAACGGAATTAGCCATAGGAGTTGAGGTCCTTTGAATCATCACCTTTTTCATATACTCCATTTGCTCATCGTCCACTGGGTGATCTAACTTTTGGATATTTTTATTGAAAACCGTACGTAGCATGTACCGTATACCCGTGAGCATTCCGGTAGATGCTTCAGCAAGGACTAAATATTTATGTTCCAGCTTGCTCGGGTCTACCTCTTGATGCATCATGAGAAATGGCACCAGAAGCTGTCCTGCATCAAAGATATGGAGCACTTGGTCCCAGGTAGCCGTGACACCGAGGGGTATTCCAACTACACCCGCTCGGGCAGATGCGAGAGAAGATTTGACGGCAGGGATATGAGGTTTAAGTGCGTCATAGAGTCCAACATTGGTTATGCTTCCTTCCCGACCGCGGCAATCTCCTTGCTCAAAGCGAGCGGGACCATAGC
>JAGOLU010000100.1 GCA_017993865.1 Candidatus Woesebacteria bacterium | reverse complement strand
AGCCACTTGAGCTCTCCTGCCGGAATATTATGTAAGAAGAGCACTGATCTTTGTAGGCCTTCTTTGAATACCTGAGATCGGATCTTTTCGCTGAACGAATTGCGTGGACCGACCAAACACAGTGTAGCATCGGTGTGCCCCTCTACCAGTTTGCCAAAAGCCTGCAGAAGTGTGTCAACATTTTTATGCGGATAGCAATTGCCCACATATAAAAAGAACTTTGTATCTTGCAGTCTTTCATTTGGGACAAGTGACGCATGTTGAAACTCCCAATCCACGCCTTCGTACACAACTTCTATTTTGTGCCGAACTCCAGGATAAAAATGAATAAGCTCTTTCGCTACTGAATGAGACGGGACAATAATTGATTTCGCTCGTTTAACCTGTTGTAGCAGGACAAAGCGGAAGACGATATGCTTTATCCAATAGATAAGTGGTGATTTTGTAGTGGCTTTACCCGTCGCTTGCGTAAGCAGAATGGTGTCGTGTACCGTTGCAACAAATGGCCGGAAATACGCTATCGGCCAACTAAAATACGGAAAGTGCATAAGATCCATCCTGTCCCGAAGGAGTTGGATAAGGAAGATGACTTGCTCTGCAAAACTATGCCAAGAAACCTGGGTGATGTGAAATACAAAATGGTGTCCTTTGTGAGAGGTGGAGATCTGATCTTTCAGACGAACAATATCTTTGCCTCGTGCATAAATATGAAACTCAATACTTTCTGATCTCATTTTAGAGAGGTGCAGTATTAGATTGCGAATATATACGCCTACTCCAGTCTGATAGACGAGTCGTGCGTCTATGCCGACTTTATATGGTTTTTGCGTGGGATTATTCATGTATTTCACGACATTATACTAAGGCCTTCTTGAGTTGTATAAGCGACATAATGATGGTGTTTACGCAAACACAATACCGTTTTTTGTAATGCTTCAGATAAAACTTCTCCATAGCATCATAGAAATGCCAGCGAATCTGTTGTTTAGTCTTGCTGTCGTTTGACTGCAAACCACTCTGATATTTGAGGTGGGTCACGGTGTAGTGAGGATACCATATCACTTTTTGACCGAGCTCCTTTAGCCGGTAACATAAATCTAGATCTTCTCCATACATAAAAAATGCCTCATCGAATCCTTTGAGGCTATCAATGCTTTCCTTGCGGCAAAACAAGAATGCTGCAGTACCTGCATCGATTTGATGCACGGTGTTGAGGTCTTCACCCATGAGATGATATCCTCCCAAAAGTCCTTTTACTGATGAATTCAGGAAAGGTAACGCTCCAATGATCTTTTCAAACTTAAGGAAGTAGGCGAGACTTCTCCACGGAGTCGGAAATCCTCGGTGGCTCGCGGGGTCAATGTGACCACTGGGTAGCTCCACGCGAACAGTAAGGGCACCCACATCAAGGTGTGAGTCCATGTAGCTTATGAGATCTACAAAACGTATCACCTCGCTTGTCTTGCCTACCATTACGTCTGAGTTTAGATACAAAACATACTTCCCACGCGCTTTCTGGAGGCCGATGTTGTTCCCTCGACTAAACCCTACATTTTGGACGTTATAGACGACTTCCAGATTACACCCCGACAAAGAGAGAGACTGAAGCAGCTCAACACTCCCATCTGTCGAAGCATTATCTACCACAATGACTTGGAAGGCGAGAGATGGGCATTGAGTGCAGAGATTGTTCAATTCTTTGAGACATCGAGCAGTCGTGTCTTTGGTATTGTACGACAATATGATGACGGATATATCCATGGGTTGACCTCATTATACGCTATGAGATTATCGCTTTGGAGATTGCTTGAGACGTCGTGATTTACCGCCCGTGCCTACCATTCGTCGCTCGCGAATACGTGAGTCTCGTGTGAGAAGACCTTCTGCCTTGAGCTTCGGTCTGAGATCAGCCGCGGGTATTTGAACAAGTGCACGAGCCAAGCCGAGCGATATAGCATCAACTTGCCCCGTTCTTCCACCTCCGAGTGATTTAACCGTTACGACGTACGAGTCAATAGAATCACAGACCACCAGAGGCTTTTTGCATAGCATCTGATCGGCTGTTGAGATGAATACTTTCTCAAGAGCTTTGTCATTCACTATGAATGCCCCCGCTTTGTGTGTAGTCTCACCGATCACTACACTACCTTTTTTGGTAAGGTGGAGTCTGACTCGCGCAATAGCTGACTTTCTTCTACCTACACCTTCGTAGTACGTTAGTGTAGATTTCGATACTTTTTTTGTTTTTGGGACTTTCACTTCTTCGGCCATAGATATATGAGAATGTTAGGAAACAAAATGCTGTGCATACGGATGTTGAGTATCCGCATAAATGTGCAACCTGGATAGTCTTCTGTCTCGCAATTTATTCTTGGGGAGCATTCCTGAAATCGCCCTGCGCAACACTTCGGTTGGTTTGCGCTTGAACATGTTTTGGAATGTTTCTTTTCTGAGACCCCCTGGGTATCCTGAATAGTTTGTGTATGTTTTTTGAATTTCTTTTCTTCCGGTCACCACAACTTTCCCTGCATTTACTACAATGACATGATCACCTGTTTCGAGGTTTTTCACAAAGTTCTTTTTGTGTTTCCCCTGGAGATACACCGCCACCTCAGTGGCAACTTTGCCGAGAATTTTGCCGTCTGCGTCTACCAGTTTCCACCCTGGTTGTAGATCGTGGGCTGAGATAGATTTTGTTGAGTGTGTGTGTTTTCGTAACATAGGTTATTTAGATTCCTTTTTAACTACTTTTTTAGTCTTCTTTGGTTCCTCAATTTCTTTTGACCAGACCACCTTACAGACTGGTGCGGCATCGCTAGCACGTGCTCCCAATTTCAGAATTTTCACAATTCCTGAGCCTGTCTCGTTCATGGTGCGTTTCTTTACTATTTCTACAAATCGTGTTACCGCTGCAGTAGTACTAAAATAGGGTAGCAAGACATTTTTTCGCGCTTCATTGTATGTGAGTGCACCATGACTCAGCGATTCGAGTATTGACTTTAGATAGAACCCCTTTGTAGTGGTGGTCGTTAAAGTCCCATGTGCTACAAAGTTGCGAACGAGCTTCTTCATAAGCATCTGGTTTGAATCTGAGCCTTTCTTGATTTTAATTTTTGAGATTTGGTGCTTCATACGTGAACTTCGAAATCAAAACGCTTATGCCAACTCTACATCCATTTTTTTCAACTCATCTTCGATCAGATCGATCGACTTCCTCCCCACTCCTTTCAACCCCACAAGGTCAGCTTTACCCCGTGCAACAAGGTCGGC
>JAGOLU010000099.1 GCA_017993865.1 Candidatus Woesebacteria bacterium | reverse complement strand
AAGATCAATTCTTGGACAAAACCGAAGAGAATATCCGTAATTACGAAAACTCTACCATTAGCTATCAGCGAAATTATATTAGCCAAGAGCTTGAGTTTGCAAAGGATTTTTGCCAGACTCTCATGCAGTCAATTAACACCAAATATCAGGTCCGTATGACCGATATAATGTACACCTATACGCGGTTTACGTTTGTGCTCTTTTTGACCGGCGCTGTGTTTGAGATTGTCTATGGCTTTGTAAATGACCCTTCACCCGCCAAAATCACCTTCTGGCTTTGCGGGCTCGGAATCCTTGCCGGGAGCCTCATAATGCTCAAAAGGTTTTAGCAGTGAACACCTCAGGTAGAGGTTAACTTGACAAATACAACAATAGTAATAGAATAAACTACATGAAAACCTCTGGAGCAGCGGCTAGAAAACGAAATCTTGTTGATTATTCCCTCCGATTTACCCCAACTAGTGGCCCTGAGCATTGTGCCCATTGCCCTCAGCAATGTGTCTTATATGACTTGGGGGACCCTATAACCATCGACGTCCGCCTCCCTATTAAACCAATCTCTCCAAACAGATTCTTCCAAGTGGGTAATGTTTTTGCACATACGCTTGACGATTCTATTCAAAAAATCAGAGCGGCAACAAATATCGGACTACATCGAAATAACATCATATCCCTTTCACAGGGTCTCGAAACGACCAACACATGCCCTCAAGGTCGCAGCTTCATAGTGAGGCGGCTTTCTAGAACGAAAGGTAATTAATCAAGTTTAGTACTGAGAATATCTTTGATATGTCCCCAAAGCCTAATAGATCTCCCGAATGCTACGGATACCACTTCCAAGCTCTTCGAGTGCCAAATATTCCCCACGCCACCAGAGGGTGTCATGGCTGTATGCATGACGACCATCTTATTACCTCTGGCAGCATTGTCCTTTCTCAAAACCCTCGATTCAATCCAACTGATGAAGTGAGGGTAAGTCGTCAGAGTATAGAGGCTTGTGGTCTAACGCTGAATCACACCGCATTGAAAAATTTGGTTCGAGGCAAGGTGTTTGCCGCAAATTGTGCGGGACCGCCACATTGTGAGTGGTGGTGTCGACGGAGTGCAGTAAGCGAACTAGTCGACCTGAAAAAATAACTTATGAAGTGTTTTTCTCTTGGCTGACACTTGCATTAAGCGCGTCCTTCACACACTTTTTCTCATCATATGGCTCCTCCGTGGTCCCCCTGCAGAGCGATTTCTCCTGCCCCTTACCTGTGATCATGATAATGTCTCCGGGTTGCGCGATTGAGATGGCTTTTGCGATAGCTTCTTCTCTATTGAGGATTTTCATATAGCATTTGTTGGGGATATGATCTTTCTCGGTGGACGGATGAATTTCATTAAACCCTTGATCCTCAATGCCTTGTGCAAGCATCCCAAATATCCGCTCCGGGTCTTCGGTGCGGTAATCTTCTTCTGTCAGAATTATCACGTTTGCGTAGGATGCTGACGCCTTGCCCATTGCCGGCCGCTTAGCGTCGTCTCGATATGCTGCCGCACCAAACACATGGATCATTCTGCTGCGTTTATTGTATTTTTCTAGCACTGCCGGAAGAGCATTCTCTAACCCATTTGGCGTGTGCGCAAAATCGCTGACGATGGTGAATTTATCATTGTATAACTCCTCCATACGGCCGGGAGGGAATGTATACGAGCGAATCGCCTTGCCAAATGTTTCATCATCAACCCCCAGCTTTGAACACATGATATATGCCAGCAAGAAGTTAGATTTATTATATTTTTCAAGATATATAGTATATTTTGACGCAATATCAGTTGCATAGTCAGCAGGCTCATGCAGACCGAATGTAACGAAATGACCTTTTTGCGCATATGTTTTGACAAGTTCAATAACCTCTTTTTGGTCAGCATTTATCACTGTTTGCTTAGATAATGTGGCGATTTTTGATTTTGCTTTGACATAGTTTTCAAAGCTTCCATGATACCCGAGATGCTCATGAGTTATGTTGGTTATCCCCGCAATCTCAAAATGGATTCCCGCCGCTCGGTGCTGATCGAGCGCATGTGATGTGATCTCAAGGATGAAATATTCATCTCCATTCCGTACTGATTGTGCTAAGAATTTTGGAATATTATGTGGATCGGGGGTAGTTACGTGGAAGCCAGTATCCCGCTCTTCTGCCCCAATTGTCGCAGATACAGAGTTAATGATAGACACTTTCTTTCCAGCAGTTTTTAACACATGATACACGAGCGAAGATGTGGTTGTTTTACCGTCTGTCCCCGTGATACCAATAATTTTGAGCTTACGCGCTGGCAGACCATACGCGATCTGGAAGACCCAGGCAGTGAGGAAGTGGTAAATGTTCTTTATATTTTGGTACATATTTGATTTAAATGTTGCATGACTTTTTTATGCTTCGAGTGATCCCGCCTTGGCGGGGGAATCGAGAAGTCTTATATGCTAGTTCTCTACTTCGTTGCACTCCGCTCGAACAATAACGTTCTCATATTGCACTTAGCTCTCAGAGTCATTATATCTCACATACCACTTCAAGGGTCGGCGTTTGTATTTAATAGATTTTCGTATACCCTCCGCAATGAGCTTCAAACTAAGCATAGCCATGAGCTGACCAAGTAAGAATCTCTGAACTACACCAGGAAGCATGAAAAAGGACTTGCGTTCTGAAAACCCTAGAGAAACTACCACTGTTTGCACCTTCTCATTTGAGCTTGAAATATGGATATTTCTAACTGGGAAATCTTTGAGTACCGTTTCAATCAAAGTTCGTCCAAGTCCTTTTCCATGATATTTCTGTAATGCCACCAGCGGGCCGATTTTGATCCAAGAGGCAAATTCATACACTCCGCACAGACCTGCAAATTGTCCATCAATCTCAGCGATGTAAGAACAGGGCAGATCGCGGAATCGTTTTTCACTGACATATATAAGATCAGGGTATCTTTGGTTGTCTTTTATCAGAAGAAACGCTTCGCCTCGTGTTAGTGGTTTTTTGATTATTCTGATCATGTACTTAATACAACTAGATCCCGAATCAACTTCAGGATGATACGTTCACCTCTGAATATAGTATCTTCATATTTAGAGTTTAGAATTTAGGGTTTCGAACTTAGTATTCAGGTGGTATGTTGTAATACGAAATGAGCTCTTTTGCAAGGTCAAAAAACAGTGGTGCTGCGGTTTCGGAACCCCATGACGATGTGGATGGCTCTTTTAAAATTACTAGTGCGAGGAAGCGTGGATTGTCAACA
>JAGOLU010000098.1 GCA_017993865.1 Candidatus Woesebacteria bacterium | reverse complement strand
CTACTATTGGAGTGTTAAGGAAAATATAAGCATGTTCCCGCGCACTTAAGAGCAGGATCAGTATAGACTCATCCAGAATTCAGAACAAGAACTATAGTTTTTTCAGTCTATTTTTTGTCTTATAGTATTGACATGTAGGTTCAAATGTGCTATACTTTTACCATACTTTCCCCCTTCTCCTCGTGCTGATTTTTTAGCACGAATTGAGAAGGAGTAGAAGTTCCGTCCGTCTGGCTTTGCCAGCCGAGACAAAGCCCGCCCCCGATTCAATCGGGGTGAGGCTGGCACGTTTACAATTTGTTCTTGTTTACCCCGATTACATCGGGGCCAAGAGATAGTTCTCATGAAGGCCTGTCAGGTAATAGGAACTTATTATTTGGCGGCTTTCATGAGAACTATCTCAAACAATAAGGGCTCTGCCCTTTTTATCGGATCTCTATCATGAGATTATAACTGTGGCTCTCAAGGTCACCTAGTAAAGGCAGAGGATTTTAAATGGCAGAAGGCGATTCTATTCACCCCGATAAAAGATATGGATGGTGGTCTGAGGATCACCGCACGGTCACAAACCGTCTCCTCGTCTACATGACCAAGGATGGCCAAGAGGTAACTCTTACCGGAGTAACATCCAATCCTAGCAGTAAAGGCTACGGGTGGAACGACGCTGAAGAACGAGGGGAACTCTCGCACCTCGTGCGAGTGGTCCAGCTTAACGAACCCAAGCCGGCTCCGACGAGCAGGCTCCACAAGGTTCAAAAACGACCCCAGACCAACACATCTGGATAGCGCCTAACATTCACGATTGTGGTTTGTCCAACAAAAAGGGCCCCCGCCCTCTTGGGACAGATCATCTAGTCCCTGCTCGGGTTAGAGCATTGCGTCAATGGGAGGACGCCAGCACATGATCACGGACACATCAACCATGGTTCTCGTCACAGCAGTCACCTCAGCAATTATGGCTCTCTACGGAGTAGGTGCTGGGATTTTTTATGACGGCGGAGACGAGGACACGGAAAACACCGCCTGGTACTGGGTCGCAGGCATCCCAATGGCTGTTGCTATCGGGATCAACTTCCCTTGGATCGATCGCGGTGCAGAGATCTTCTACGGAAGCGTCAATCCAATCATGGGCTTTGTCCTGTGGTACGCCCCGGCCCTTTCGGTACTGCTCTCATGCGCGCTCGCATGGACCATCTCCTTCCTGTTCTTGAACAGAAAAAGGCGACGGCCCACTGTAGGCTCGTACGATGACAAAGTCGCATGGCCAGAACGGCCACACTGGGCGCCGCGTAAGCGGCACTAAGCAAGAACAACAATGACCCTTTTCGGGAACAATGACGGGTATCGCATCCGTCACAGTCGCCCGACTCGTGGTCAACGTGCGTTTACGGAGAAGCTCTATTATACTGAGGGACATTGTCCCAAAGTACGATACCTTCTCCGTTTTCGTATCTAAAATTTATTTGGTATAATCACCCCCTATGTCAAAAGAGTTCGATTTAGGCAAAATTATAAGAGAAGGATTTAACATCAGACTCTGGGGGATAGTAAGTCCAGAACATATTTTAGAGGAACTCGATATGGCGGGCGCAGATCCACGGGAAAAAGCTGCGATTTTAAAAGGCTGGGCAGATATTCAAGCATTTGCCGATCAGGGCGGAGTTATGACCTCAAGCGGAATTCTTATACCTCAGGGTAAAAAGGACAGCTTGTCTGTTCGTAAAGGCACAAAAGTATTTGAGATTGGAACCGATTTTGCCCAAAGTCTTGGATATGTAAGAACAATTGGCAAGAGTGTTAATCTCAACTCAACAACATATCCTGTGTATGAGATCAAACGTGGACTTGGAAAATTTATACATACAGAATATAGAGAACATGGAATTGAAAATGTACATTCAATAGATCCAGACGCAATTGCTCAACAAACCCTTCTTAACCTAGCACTTACCAGGGGTCGAGGAGATGTCACTGGGCCCGCATCACACCTCTGATAAGAATAGATCTGAAATGGTACTATATATAATATGCATCTCCTTCAGGCATTAGTACTCTCTATCATCGAAGGAATTACTGAATTTCTTCCGATTTCATCTACTGCACACCTTATTCTCACCGCTCACCTACTTCAAATTCAACCGTCGAGCTTCCTAACAACTTTTGAGATAGCAATTCAGCTGGGAGCAATAAGCGCTGTGGTGCTTCTGTATTTTAAAAAATTGATAACTCAAAAGTCTCTTTTTTTAAAAGCCTGTATCGGATTTATTCCAACAGGCATTCTTGGATTTCTTTTTTATGATGGTATCAAACAACTCTTCGGCAACCCTCTTGTACCTGTTGTGAGTCTATTCTTGGGTGGAATTGCGATTATTGGAATTGAGAAGTTATTTTCGAAAAGAAATATAAATAATTCAGAAGACCAAATGAAAAAAATTGAACAACTCACTTATAAAGATGCGCTCTTCATTGGCCTTATGCAGTCTATATCTATGATTCCAGGTGTTTCTCGCGCTGCCTCATCAACCTTCGGAGGCCTTGCTCTAAAGTTTGACAGGCGTGCTGCGGTTGAATTTTCATTTATCTTGGCAATTCCGACAATGCTGGCTGCAACAGCTTTGGATATTCTTGAATCCGCATCAAGTCTCAGCCCTTACAACGTATTCATTCTTTGTTTTGGAATTCTGGTCTCATTCATTAGTGCATTCTTTGTTATCAAATGGCTGATTGGGTATGTTCAGAAAAATGACTTTACCCTATTTGGTATTTATAGAATTATTTTGAGTATTGCGTATTACTTGTTATTCCTTAGGTAATGTAAGTTGTTGAAAACTGATCGGATTAACGAAGAATAAGTTTATCGACGACAAAGAAGATAATAACAAGAAGCATTGGATTCCATCTAGACTTGTGCTCATCACTAATATTTACTTCAGTATGTGGAGAAACTTGTACAGAAATCACGCCTACACCATCTTTATCAAAGGCTTCAAGAGCGGTTCCCAAAACAGTTCCATCTTCAGTTGCCCTCATCCCAACGCCAGGCTCATCAGAAGAAGTTATGTAGTCATTCACTTGAATAGATCCATTTTTAGATGAAACCTTAACACTTGCCCTGCCATTTGACAAAACATACGCTTGGTCTTTTCTATCCAGATCCGTTATAGCAAGATCTGGATCCATAACCGTTACTCCATATATCTTTTTATCGTATTCACTTTTACTTCTTTCCATACTCTTACCTTGGTAAGACATAATCTCACCTTCACTAATATTCTTCTCGTTCGTAACAAGTGGA
>JAGOLU010000019.1 GCA_017993865.1 Candidatus Woesebacteria bacterium | reverse complement strand
ATATTTGGAATACTGGGGAGATAAAAGTGACCACAAATATGGTATATTTAGAGTGTATTTATAATACAGAAGTATGAAATTTCTCTGAAGCTATGAACACAGTCCCACCACAACCTCGCGAAGAACCAGATCGGGCAAGGACAACCGAAGACACAATAATTGAAGTCAGATATCTGTCAAAGTACTTTGTGGTCAAGTCTCAGAATGTAGATGTTCTGCGGAAAATTGAATTTAAGATAAAACGGGGAGAATTTGTCGCATTATTTGGACCGTCTGGCTGTGGTAAATCTACGCTTTTACATATAGTTCTTGGCTTAGAGAAGCCAAGTACGGGTCTTGTGATATTGAAAGGGCAAGAACTATATCTCCTAGATGAAGATGGTAGGGCAAGATTTAGAAAGAAAACAATAGGGATGATTTACCAGCAGTCGAATTGGATAAAATCACTGAGCGTTATCGAGAATGTTGCCTTCATGGGTTCTTTGTTAGGACATCCACGCAGGAAAGCCTTAGCACTCGCAAAAGAACAATTAGAGAGAGTGGGTATGTATGAGTGGGCAGACTACCGTCCTATGGAGCTATCATCAGGTCAACAGCAAAAAGTTTCACTGGCACGGGCATTGCTCAATAATCCCGATATTATCATAGCTGATGAGCCAACAGGGAATCTTGACTATCGAAGTGGAGTAGAACTCATGCAGCTTTTTGCATCACTCTCGGCAGCAGGTAAAACAATCCTCATGGTGACGCACAATATTGACAATGTTGATTACACAACACAAGTGGTGCAAATGTTTGACGGCAAAATCATAGGCAACAGTAACACCAAGAGTGAAGATCTCCAAAAACTCAAGACTCAGATTATAGACAATATTAGTCAAGCTCAGTCGAGGTTGCCAGCTGAGGCTCAAAGTGTGACTACCACGGTTGCCTCAAAGTCTGGAACCAACAAAGCAGTAATTAAACAGTTCTCAGGATTTTTTAAAAAGCGCAAGGACCCCATTGGACCATTAAGGGCATTTATCAGAGAAACGATTCATCTCTTTCGGTTTTCCGGGTATTTATTCTATTTCTTTGTTGCTCGTGGCATTGATGTCTTACGGTCTAGAATAGGCCGTTTTATCCCCATACTTAAGCCAAAAGAGGTTATTGAAGACGTATCCTTAGCTCCCGATGCATCTATTCGAAAATCTGACCTTATTGAGATGGCGGTCAAAAATATGTTTGCAAAAAAAACCCGCACATTTGTCACTATAGGCGGAATGGCGATTGGCATATGTTTGATTGTATTCCTTATCTCTATTGGATATGGTGTTGAACAGCTTGTTATTTCTCGCGTAGCACGCCTCGAAGAGACAAAACAAATAGATGTTTCTCCTATTATAGCAAGCAACGTGACACTGACAGACAAATCATTAGCTGATATGCGCGCTCTTTCTGGAGTAACTAAAGTGCTCCCCGTCATTGGAATAGTAGGGAAAGTCCGCAGCAATAGCGCAACCACTGATGTCGCGGTATACGGAGTGAGTCCCGACTATCTGAAAGAATCTGCCATACGCCCAGCGTATGGATCTGTATTCGATACAGGCTCTCGGGTCAATGTGAAGGCCACCCAATCATTTGACCAGAGTGTGGACGTATCCGCTTCTTCTCCTTCAAAAGGCAAGACAATAAGCGCGGTAAAATATCAGGCCTCAGAGGATTTCTTACGAGTACGTGAAGGACCAGCCACAACATCGGCCGTCTTGGGGTATACAAAACTTGCAACGGCAAGTGGATCCTTAGTATGGGGTGACGCGTATGACGGGAATAAAGAATACGGTCAAATAAAACCCGCAGACCAGAATGAAACCTTTGGTTATTGGATTCAATCAGATTTTCCTCTCTGGAAAGAGAAGGTGTGTAATGGAGTTTGCGCGTCAAACGACAAGTATGAACAGGTCTTAGATTTACGAGGAACCCAAAAGATAAAACAAGGATATATTGCAGTAATAAATATTGAGACTGATTTCTCTCCTTCTGACTTGAAGAAGAAAACCCTTATTGCGTCAGTAGAAACTCCAACTCCTGTACTAGAAGCAACAGATCAGGCATCTTTGGTGGAAAGACAGCTCAAAGAGCTCACGCTTGTTGCCGCGAACTCCAATACAAAACAGATGCAGCTTTCGACAGACACCAAACGGTATGCATACGTGAACGCAACCCTACTTGATGTCCTGGGCTTAGATCCTAAAACCGCAACCGGTAAAACGATAGAGTTGGCGTTAGTCGCCACCAATACAACACTCAACCAAAAGCTTGAGACAAACTTTTTGGAATATACTATTAGTGGTGTTACCACCGAAAGTAATGTGCCAATCTTATACTCTCGCATTGAGGATACACAAGAACTCGGACTTCAGTATTATTCACAAGCAAAGGTGGTGGTAGACTCGCAAGATAATGTCGCACATATACGTAAACAATTGGAGTCTCTCGGATTTAGAACAACTTCAGTTGTGGATACGATCGCGCAGATTGAAGGTTTGTTTGCATCAATTAGGTTGCTCCTTTCGGTATTGGGGGTAGTCGCACTCTCTGTGGCAGCACTTGGAATGTTTAATACACTAACCGTATCCATGCTCGAACGTACCCATGAGGTAGGTATGATGAAAGCGGTAGGGATGGTTTCGAAAGAAGTAAAGGAGCTCTTCCTCGCAGAATCGATGGTCATGGGTATACTTGGAGGAATCATGGGGCTCATTATGGGTATCGTAGCGGGACGGTTGTTATCCTTAGTTATATCTGTGGTATCGGTTAGTAGAGGAGCTGGATTTATAAACATATCATATCTCCCGATCGACTTCGTTATCCTCATTGTAGCACTTTCATTAGTAGTGGGTTTTGTAACAGGAATGTATCCTGCTTCTCGTGCCACGAGGATAAGTGCGCTTGATGCACTCAGGTACGAATAGCCTCTGTGTTATTGTGAAATGAAATAGGTATATATTGACTCGGAGGTTCGCGCCAGAACCTCTTCGGCTGCACGAGGATCGTTGCTTTTTGAGAGGATAACAAGCACGTAGTCTCCTGTATCTGTATAAACGATACCTGCGTCATGGGTGAACCCGTCGAGCTCACCTGTCTTGTGAGCTATCACCACAGCATCAGACAAATACTTAGGAATCTTATGGTTAACTTGCTGTGCCTTCAGGAGTACCAGCATTTTTTCAGCATATGCAGGGTTTACAAGTTCGCCGTTATACAGTTTCTCGAAGAATAGAGAGATGTCGTGGGGAGTAGACATTGGTGCGCCACCTGTGGTGCCAACGCTCGACTCGCTGAAGCCATTACCTTTGAGGAATGAGGCGACCGAGGCAAGGCGGACTCTCTCTGAAAGAAGCAACGCCGCGTAATTATCTGACTTGGTAATCATCGCCTCCAGCGCGTCAGCCACGGTGAATGTTATTGTCCCCTCGGTCAGTTCTGCAGATTCTGTAGCGATATTGAATTTACTATTCAATACGCCCACATCTTGGCTGAGAACATCACTCTCATCCAACGTACCCTTATTAATTTGGTCGTATACAGTGGCCATTACCCAAAGTTTGTATAAGCTCGCTGTATCAAATTTCTTGTGACCTTCTCGTGTGTAGTGCTCGTTGGTTTTGAGATTCTTGAGAGAGATGCCATAATCCCCCGAGGTGTCGCTCAGCGCATATTCTATGATTCGACCAAGCTCTAAGCTCGAAGTCACAATGTCATGTGCAGGGGGAGAGATATTGGCGCCCTTCACCGCGACTAAGTTTTGGTTCTGTACCAGCAACTGCTGCTGAGGTGACGGGTGATAGAGAAAGGTGATGCCAAGCGCGGCAAGGTCACCCATCAAGAGAGCTAGCAAACCTATGGTAAGGAATCTCCATTTAGATTTACGTCGCGATTTTTTTAGGTAACGGATAGTTCTCACTTGTTCATTATAGTTTCATCAGCCGTAATATGTGGGCAGATATAAAAAAGAATATGCAAAGAAGCCTATCTAAGGGGCAAATTGTCAGACCGAACCCTTTGGTGTGGGAAGTTTATACGCAGTTCCTCAATGTCTTCTTGCTCCATGTTCCACCCGATTGCACCTAGATTCTCTTTGAGGTGTGCGACAGAAGACGTCTTAGCTATAGTCACCACGTTGGTTTGCGAGATAAGCCAATTGATTGCGATCTGTGCAGGAGTCTTGGAATATTTTTTAGCTAATTGTTGCAAAATAAGCCGCGGCTCCGCAAGTAGCATTCCTTTATCCAGTGGTCTATATGCCTCGAGAAGCACATCATTATTTTGACAGTAATCAAGCAACCCCTCTCCCTCTGGTTCTCTGATGACAAGGTTGTAATATACTTGGTTAACGGTTATTTTGTTTTTAGTTAGTCCTTGTGCTTCTCTCAAGCGACTGGTTTTGAAGTTGCTTACTCCAATATTTTTGATCATCCCATCTTCTACAAGCTTGTCCATCGCGCGGAGAGTTTCTGAGAGAGGAACTACCTCACTCGGTGCATGGATAAGATAGAGATCTAGATAATTTGTTTGCATGTTCTTGAGGGACCTTTCGCATGATTTCAGCACATTCTCATACCCCAAGTTATCTCTGTGCACTTTGGATACCAAGAAGAGTTTTGACCGATCATATCCCCGGAGAGCTTGCCCCATGAGCGTCTCCGCATATCCTTCCGCGTAGCTTTCTGCAGTATCGATGTGAGTAATACCGAGTGCAACAGCCTCTTGGATCGCGGTAATATCTTTGGCGTCGTCATTACTCTCGTCATGCGTTTCTCTGCCTCCCATCTGCCATGTGCCAAGGCCAAATATGGGCATTTCAAATCCGGTTTTGAGTTTTTTAGTAGGAATGATCATAGGTTTAAGAACAGTATATTGGCTGGGAGACAGGGATTCGAACCCCGATAAACAGATTCAGAGTCTGTTGTCCTACCGTTAGACGATCTCCCAAAGTGAATGCTCATAAGAATTATACCCTATACATTGTCACATCAGCCTACTTTTTGAGAAAGATGAAGAGCTCTTGGGTTTAGGATATACACTACAACAAACAACAAGAGAAGTTGTGTCTGTGGTAAGGTCACCCAATAGTGGTCAGACAATCCAGTAATACCAATGACCATAAGTACAGGTACGATTCGTAGAGTCGTTAAGAAAATCATCTTCATCTGTCGCATCAGAAAGTAGAATATCATCACTCCTCCAAGCCCGATTTCGGCAAAGATCAGCAAAAAGATATTGTGAACGGGTTGGTACAGAGGCATAAAGCGGGGCAGAATCTGTATCGAACTCTGCGACAAAATGTAATTCCCCAAGCCAACTCCCCACAGAGGATTCTGCAAAATCACCTGCAGAGCATTACCCACGAGCACTAAACGCTTTTGCAAACTGTACGGATCGCCAATGGGGATAGTAAACATAAGAAAAAGCATAATGAGTCCGGTCGATCGAGCCACCAAACAGAGAATGCACTTTCGATATGCATAATCTCCCCAGACAAGTATCAAACTCCCCACGACAAACGATAAAATTGCCACTTTTGAAAATGAGAGAACGATGAGAAACGGACAGAGAAATAAAGTAATGTTTGCGAGCCTAGTATATTTGCGCGCATACGCCTGATTCTTGACTATGTGGATGAAGAAAAAGAGCAACGCATAGAACCCGCCGAGAGCGTTGGGATGAGAGAATGTCCCATAGGGGCGCAAATATTCACGGCCATATACTGATATTTTTGCCACATCAGGCAGGGACAAAATAATTCTCCGTTCTCCCAACCAATACCACACACCCTGCAAGGAGGATTGATACATAAATTGCTGAAACACCAGTGCAAGCTGGATCGCAGACCCAATAGAGAGACCCATAAGGATCGGAAGGAGATACGTGTTAGCCTCTCTCACGATAATAAGCAAGACCAGCATGCCATACAAAAGGTGCACCCATGATAAAAGCGTGAGCGTGGGATTGAGAGAAAATAGCGTGTTTAACAAAACCAGAAGCCCCAAAGTAATCAAAATGTTTTTAGAAGCTGATCTCAAGAGTTGTACGATAGAGTCAATATGGGTCGCCAACACAGCAAAAGTCAATATATCCATTATTGAGATTGTGGGCGAGAGATAATCAATCCGGATTCCCTGAATATAACTCCACGAAGGCCAAAAGTGCTTTGCAAGTTGAGTAGGGAGAAATATGAAGAACAAAAACATCAGGAGTGACCGTATCTGTGGTGTAAGCAAGATGAGATTTTTCTTCAATTGACCCATAGCCCGTATTGTAAGGCTCAAAGTGGTTCTACGCAAATGAAATCTAACAATGCAAGATCGACCCTGATATACTGTTGTATACGTATGAAACCCAAAACGCGCATCCCCGTGTGGATCATCGAATACAAAATTCCCGTGCTGATGCTCGTGTTTCTCCTCGTCTATGGAGTACTGTATCTGTTGGGTGAAAGAGCCTTAATACGCTACATACTCCTCATCCCGATTATCGTTGGTCTCATACCGCTCGCTCGTGAGATGGTGGGATCAATTCTACGCAAACATTTTGGAGTCGATATCATTGCCCTTCTTGCTATCGTAAGTGCCACGCTCGTAGGCGAATATCTGGCGGCAGTGGTAGTGTTGCTCATGCTCTCCGGTGGCGAAGCGCTTGAACGTTTTGCGCTCAAACGTGCACGCAAGGAACTCACCAGCCTCCTCAACAATGCCCCTCAATTTGCACATCTGCGGAAAGACGATCAACTTGTGGATGTTGCTATCGATGAAGTGCGCGTGGGAGACACCGTGATTATTAAACCAGGAGAGATAATTCCAATTGATGGGAAAGTTACCAAAGGCACCTCAGAGGTAGATGAATCTGCACTCACTGGAGAGTCGGTGTTGGTTGAGAAGGTTCCGCATATGTTTGTGTTGAGTGGAAGTGTGAATAAACATTCAGTGCTCGAAGTGCGAGCACTCAAGCCAAGTAGCGAGAGTCAGTATGCGCAAATTATTCGTCTTGTACAAGAGGCAGAACGCAGCAAGGCTCCTTTCGTACGGCTTGCCGATAGGTATAGTGTGTGGTTTACGGCAATTGCCATCGCGCTTGCCTTCACGGCGTGGATTACCTCGGGCGAGGTGGTGCGCGCGATCGCAGTTTTGGTGGTTGCGACCCCATGCCCACTTATCCTTGCAACTCCTATTGCGTTTGCCTCTGGCATCAGTCGTGCCGCCAAACGTGGTGTCATTATCAAACATGGGGGGGCAATGGAAAAGCTTGCACAAGCGCGGAGTTTTATGTTTGACAAAACAGGGACCATCACATTCGGAACGCCAAAGCTCACCAAAATTCTCCCCTTTGCCGGTCGAGATAAAACGGACATTACCCATGTTGCCGCATCGCTTGATCAACTCTCTGGGCATATCTTGGCACGAGCATTTCAAAACTATGCAAAACAAAATGGAATCAAAAGACTATCTATCCCTACTACGTTTGAAGAATCTTTGGGTAATGGCGTACAAGGCACGGTGGATGGAGTTCAATATTCTCTCGGCCGACTCTCCTACATGGATGTTTTGGGGGTGCATATCCCTGCCGATATACAATCTTCACGTGAGAAATCGAAACAAGAAGGCGTCATGACCGTATATTTGGCATCTGGGGGGAGACTTCTGGGAGCGTTTGAATTCGCAGACACTATCCGAACAAATGTGAAAAAGTTGTTTTTGAAACTCAAAGAATATGGGGTGGAGGTAATTATGCTCACCGGAGATCGACGGTCAGTGGCTGAGCATATTGGCATTCAGGCGGGGATATCCCGCGTATACGCAGAATGCCTGCCCGAGAGAAAAGTTGATTATGTACGGCAAGAGCGCAAAGTCTCGACACCTGTGGTGATGGTTGGTGATGGAGTGAATGATGCACCTGCACTTGCAGTTGCCGACGTGGGTATCGCGCTTGGTGCACATGGTTCATCTGCTGCATCGGAGTCGGGGGATGTGGTTGTCATGGTAGATAATATTGAACGGGTAGGGGAGGTATATGAGCTGAGCCGGAATGTGCTCCGCATTGCAAAAGAGAGCATCCTTGTTGGTATTGGGTTGAGTATACTCCTTATGATTCTTGCAGTTCTTGGCTTCATTCAGCCTGTCTATGGCGCTCTTATGCAAGAGGTTATTGATGTAGTGGTCATCCTCAATGCCCTCCGTGTACACTCAAGCAAGGTTTCTACGTGGTAACGCTTAACACCTCTTAGGCTCGCGGGGAAGCTTATTACAGCAGCGTTAGTAACTACAGAGACTTGTGGAGCTTACATCTTCTCATTGTACGATAGCAAATCTTTGCCTTCAATATCAGGCCTATATCTCTTTTCAGCATCTTCTGGTCTTCGGTCCCAGTACTCTTTTGCATTGGTATAGAAGGCCTGGCCTAGATTGACGGCGGGCGGCAAGTTGAGAGATTTATGTTTGGGGTCCATTCGTTTTTCAAACAATTGTGTCTTTGTTCCGACGTATCGGTAAAATGCTTCTTGATACTGAAAGTCGTATAGGAACGCCAAGTTATCAGCGTTGTGCAATATTTGGTATTCAATTACACTCCCCATATTACCTGTCTCAGAACAAACCTTTGTAAGTAAGTCGAATTGGCTCCCGCTTAAACCGAGATCTTTCTTATGTTTCGTGAGGAGACGCACAATAAGTGCCTCGTGACCCTCGACAGTAGATATCTTCCCCAAATCATGGAACAACGTTGCCACTTCGACCACGATCAAATCCCCACCCAATTGTCTTTGTAAATATCCAGCCAAGTCTCTAACCAAAAGCGAGTGCCTCACGTTAATTTTAGGTTCTCCAAAAAAGTTTTTCGGATATGCATAAGAATATTCAAGCATGAGCTCAAAAGCCCTTGCTGCAGGTTTTGTGAATTGATCAGCTGCGTAGTTCATACTTAGATTATACACAATCCCTAAATGCATGAAATTAGCTGATTAGTACGATATAATTGAGTCTAGCTCTAATATATCCCTGGTAGCTCAATGGTAGAGCAGGATGCTGTTAACATCAAGGTTAGAGGTTCGAATCCTCTCCGGGGAGCACAATAAACTAGCCCAGAAACTGATTTACCCCAATAGTGCCTAATATAACCTCATTGAATTTTGAATCAATTGTTTGTTACTCGCTGCATCAATAAATCGTGGCTTATGATTTTGCCGTTTGCTTTGTAAGGGACTTTTCCAATTACAGAAAATCCGTATTTTTTATATAGCGAAATTGCCTTGATATTTTTGGCATATACATCTAGATACACACATTGAGTTTTTACTAATAATCTATGTGAAAACATTGCATCCATCAGCTGTTTACCAATCCCTTTTCTATGATGAGCGGTGTCAATAAAAATCTTTTTTAGTTCAATGTCATATTCATTAGGTTGTATTGAATCATAGCTGACTTTTCCAAACTGAATGAAACCTACTAGTGTAGTTTCCTCTAAAGCCACAAGTATGGTGTCTGTTGACAATACTGAATAAAAATAATCTTCCGATCTTGACTTAAGCACATCTTGTAGATCTTCATTAGTTAACGTATCGCCAAAAGCATCAATATACGATTCTTGAGCAACTTTGGTAAGTGCCGGCACGTCAGACGTTGTTACTTCACGAATTATCATGTTGTTAATTTTAACATTTATACGTAGCCATGACTGGCTTCATTCTTTCCATTTCCTCCCTCAACTGTTGAATAAACTAAAAATCCACAAATACATTGAATATGCGCACAAATTGACGGATATATTAGTGTTACGATGCTCGAGCAACGATACTCTAACCTCATTTTCTCCATACCCCCAAGTGGACAATGAAACCTCTTATCACACATCCTCCAGCGTGGTAGCAAGGGCGTGTATACTTACTTAGATTATGGTTGCAGAATCTTTACCGATCCCGCTAATTCCGCGTAGACCAGTGTGGGAAGCTTTGTATCGGCCACGCGCATCTGCAGTAGAATTCGAAGACCCTAACCTCCACATAGAAGATTTCTCGGGTTTGATGCCCTATCAAATTTTGGTTGCATCCGGCTCACCACGTAATCGTCGATTACCTTCTGCTATTCCAGAGGGAGTACCTGTTAGTCAATTATCTCTCTCGAAAATACTTGATAAGTTATCAAGCACGACCACGTCCCCTGCATCTCAAGAGATTGTTCGCGTAGTACAGTCCTTTCGTGAACCAAGAAAAGCCTGGCGATTAGATGATGCAGGGAACATTTCGGACAGCGGTGTCAGCCTGGCAAAAGCGAGAATGGCTGCAGCCGCCAGTATCGTCTATCAGTCGGAAATGCTTGGTCAAGCAGTACCCACCTTTTCTGTTGTCGGTAAGGATAATAATATAGCGGCTCTACGTGGTAAAGAAGTCACATTTTTAGAAAGACCAGGTTTCGTTGCACCGAGCTTTGCAGAGGAATCTCAAATACCTGTTGGCTGGTCAATAGAGGGAGACGGTAATGAACCAGCTCAGCCTGCTGAGCAAATTGCTCAACTTTACGATATATCTAACCCTAGCAACTTTCTTTGTGTAAACTCAACAACAGTACTGAAAATCAGTGAAAAATTTTGTACCCCAGAGGGATTGCGATGGTTGGCAGATCTCAGTCGACCGTTGGATGAGGGGGACTTCTCAACAATACGCTCATTTATGCTTTTGCAAGGTGATGCAGGCAATACTGTTATGGAGCTTTTCGACTATTACTCGGATACGCCCTTAAGACAGGGTGGAGAGAGAATGTATGCAATCCCAGGAATGGTAGATTGGTCTCGGCCCCCATTTAAGGATCATCTTAATGTATGGGTCCCCGCAGACGGGCAAGCCATAGGCACAGAACTTCCTAGCGGTCTTGATCAGATAGTTCAGCAACAAGGCTCATGGCAACCTTATACTTCTCTCATAGAGAATAGCAAAGAAATAGAAGATGAGTTAGTCGGAGCATCCACACACTCACTGCGTCAGCTAACTCAAAGATTATAGAATCAGACCAGAATCTATACACTATCTTTTTCAAAGATATATACGACCTGACATCCTCAGCTAGGGGGAGCCAGTTATTTTATCCTTGAATTCTCTTCAACCTGAATTGGGGGTTCAAACCTTGATATACTAATTCCGTGAACATTTTAGACTCCTCAACCTTCAAACGAGTAATGTACTTCAAGTTTTTTATGGTTGTTGTCATTTGGGGATTTGTGCCATTGCTAATCCCAGCAGAACTAATTTCAATACTTGGACTTCATCTGTCAAAGACTCAAATAACCCTTATGCGAGTTTGGGGCATCATCGTTCTATTGGATACATTTGTTTACATATACATCTTTAAAAGACCACATTCTAAGCTTTCTAAATATCTACTTATCTTTAGTGTTTTGGATAATGGAGGAATAGGTCTGCTGCTGTTACTTTTAACTCCAATTTTCAAATTTCCTTGGGGAATTTGGATTAACGTACCATTCCAATTGTTTTTCGGTTATTGGTTTTGGAAGTTTTATAAAGAAGGCGATTTTACAAAATAGGTTCTGGATGTTTTTATAAGGTGGTGCAAACGAAAACGTTTTGTTACGGACGGATCTTATGCAATTTTCCGTAACGCAACCAACCTACCAAAATTACTGCTCCCAGGATAACTCCCAATATGTTAGGAATCACGATGGGCAGACTTTTTAATTCCAGTCCATAGAGAATCCAAACGGTTGATCCGCACACCATGATTACATATGATGCAGGAGCGATATCTTTAGCACTTCTTGTCTGGAAAATTTTAATCGCCTGAGGAAGGCTCCCCAAACCTAAAAAAATACCTGTTATTGTCGCTATAGTTGCAAGTAATGTCATACATCCAGTTTATCATTTATCGCAAACAATTAAAGCTAATCCTCACTGCTTCGGCCAGGGTAGCATCCCACGTCAACATCATCGAGGACCGTCGTAAATCACCTAAATAATATGGGGAAAATGGTGAGCAAAAATATATCAGTGGTAAAATGAGCAATAATTGCAGATTCAAGACCTTTCTTCCAGAAGAGCCATCCAAATACAACTCCTCCGACACCATTCAAGATGACTGCTCGACCAACAACCAGTGGGGTTATCTTCGTTAAAGATGCTGTGACCGGCAAGTGACCCAAACCAAAGATGATTGCAGCGAGAACTATTGCCACAACAACACCCGGTGTTGAAGGCTCCTTGAGTCTAAATAGTTTCATACTTATCCAGACAAATAGCGTCATTAAAAACAACCTCATTATTATCTCTTCGGTAATCCCTCCGTAAAATGAAGCGAGCAGCGTTTGCCAAATAGGTGCATTGATTTGATGAGTAGTTACTGCTGTCCCTAAAATGGTA
>JAGOLU010000018.1 GCA_017993865.1 Candidatus Woesebacteria bacterium | reverse complement strand
GATTTCTTGAGTCCGAGTCCAAAAGCTACAATAAGCACTACGGACAGTACACCGATGAGTATCCCCAGCGACGTAAGAAGCGTACGTATCTTATTACGCGAAAAGTCAGTGATGGCGTTTTGGATCACGAACAATAGATAGGTATGCATAGATTCCTTATTCAATGATTTTCCCGTCTCGCATGAATATTTGTCTGCGGGCTTTGGCCGCAATGTCTTTCTCGTGAGTCACGAGGACGATGGTTATTTTGTCTTCTTGGTTGAGTTGGGTGAATAGTTTCATAATTTCTTCGCCTGTGGTTGTGTCTAAGTTCCCTGTTGGCTCATCTGCGAGAACGAAGTCTGGGTTCATAATAAGCGATCGCGCTATCGCGACTCGTTGTTGTTGACCACCAGAAATTTTATTGGGGTAAGATTTAATCTTTTCTTTCAGTCCGAAACGTTCAAGCAGATATTCTGCATGCTCTTTAGGATTATATTTCAACTTTTTGCGAGTATAAATCGTAGGCATGAGGACATTCTCAAGAACCGTAAGTTTATTAATAAGATTAAATTGCTGAAATACAAAACCAATATACTCGTTTCGCAGTCGTGAGAGCTCGTTGTCATCTAGCTTTTCTGCTTCTCTCCCTCCGATCATCACTTGTCCACGCGTTGGCTTATCGAGAAGACCTAATATCTGCATGGTGGTAGATTTCCCACAACCCGAAGGACCGGTAATTGCCACGAATTCTCCCGGAGATACAGAAACAGATATCCCTTTTAGGGCAATAAATGTTTCTTCTTTATTGATGGGATATTCTTTCCAAATATCACGAAGTTCGATCATAGAAGGATTGCTAATTTGCCAAAGACTCTATTGTTATTTGATATTTTCTATCAACACATCACCCGTTTGAACACCACGGAGGATCTCTACATCGGTATCTCCTTCTTCACCCACCTTTACTTCTGTTTTCACCTTCTTATCATCTTTTAGCACGTGCACATATTTCTTGCCCATTTCTGACGTAACAAAGGTTATCGGAACCGCATATACATTTTTTATTTCTTTGGTAAGAAACTCAACATCTCCTGTCATACCCAGCCGGTATTTTGAAACATCAACGCTTGAAGGGAATTCTAATTTGACTTCATAACTGGTATTTGTCTCTCCTACTTGTGGGGTGAAAGAAACAGACTGTACCGTAGCCATGACTGCTGAGTCAGGGAAGGGATCAATAATAATCTTTGCTTCCTGTCCAGCACTAATCAAAGGTACTTCTGTTTGATCGGCGGTTGCGGAGAAATAGACGGTGTTTGGGTTGATCACTTGATACGTTGTTGTCGCGCCAACAGTCACTCCTGCATACGGAGCACCTACTTGTGTAACAATTCCTTCGATAGGTGTGTAGAGATATGAATATTCTTTGGCTAACGACTGAAGTTCGACGGTGATGATAGAATTACTAAGACCAAACTGGGCCTTGTCTATGATGCGTTTCATTTTGTCTCCGAGGTCGCCGTCTTTGTACTGCGCGTCTTTGTTGTCGCTTTTCGTTTGTTCAAAATCCCATCGCGAGATCATAAATGAGTTTAGACTAGATTCTAGGCGTTTCTGCACATCTCGTTGGTCAAGAGATGCAATTCCCTGATACTTTTTCACATAGTCACCTTCTTTCACGCCAACCCAGGCAAGTTTACCCCCCGTCGGAAATGAGAGCGTGACCTTTCCTTCGGCATTAATCTCTCCAGATATGGTCAGAGTCTCCTTGAGGCTTGTTTTTTCAACCGTGTACAGAGTGTCTGTGGCGGTCTTCCCCCCAGATTGTGCTGACGAGGTATTACGAGTGTATACCCAGTAGCCAATAGCTCCAACAATGATTATAATGACAATAAAAAATACGATGCGACGTTTCATAAGATAATAGAGAAAATACGTTATAATTCTACCATGCTTATACTCAAAAAGGAACTGCGTAGCTTACTTTTTATCGGCCTCTTGAGCCTCGTGCCCGTATTTGTAATATATCTACCATTTGCACTCCATCTTGAGTCGTTTTGGGGGATACCACTTAAGACTTCGGGTATGCAACAGATCTTCGCCAATTGGGATGGGCCAAATTATGTGCTCAACGCTATAACGATATATGACGCAGCTGAAATCACCGCGAGACCCTTCCTCTCTAGACCGGACATATATTATGCTGCCCACTTTCCGCTTTACTCTGTCTTAATCCGATTGTTCGCCCCACTTTTTGGTTATTTCTGGTCGGCGATTGTAGTTCAATTGCTCTCGGGAGTTGTTCTTAACACTGCATTTTATTATTGGGTGAAATCTCACACAAAACATCCACTCTGGCTAACGTTTGCATTTACTGTGTTCCCACCCCGCTACTGGGTTCTCAGAGCGGTGATTGCACCTGAGTTGTTACTTGTCGCCTGTGTCATTGGTATTCTCTATTTCTGGCACAAAGATAAACCGTTGCTGAGCGGCGCCCTTGCGTTCATTGCGGTGCTCATTAAATTTCAGGCGATTATCTTTGTGCCGGTGTTTCTGTTGACGCTAGCGGAAAAGTGGTTGCGTGAAAAGAAAATAAACTACACACATCTCCTTGCTCCGCTTCTACCGATATTAGGATACTGCCTTATTGCAGTGTTTTATCAGATAACATTTGGGAATGGAAATGCCTATTTTGTGGCACAAAAGATAGCGGGGCTCAGCTCATCCGTCCCCTTTGGGATGTTTAACTATGCACAAAAATGGGTGGGTACTGGCTGGATGGAGACAGCAGCCTTGTACTTTGTGGGTATGATGATTCTCTTGGTTCGACTTGCGAAGGGATTTCCTCGCATCTATTTCTGGTTTACGTTGTGTTATATCGGAATGTTAAGCGTTATCCCCCAAGTCGATATTATGCGTCTGGCAATGCCCATTGTTCCTGTCTTTTTCTTAGCATTTCATGAGGCGCTGAGTAGCAAGCATTTCAAATACGGGCTCGCGCTTTCTATTCCATTCCTGTATCTCTATACCATTAACTTTATTATGACGAACCAAGCGCCAATCACTAATTGGGCATTATTTCGATAAATGAAGATATTCAACACTCATATAACCAGACATCATTTCGCTCATTTCTTATGGATATTTATGGTAGTGGTTCTCGTGGGAAGTGTATTTTTTTTGCGGTTCTATCGACTCCCCGAATATCTTATGTTTCTGTCAGATCAAGGTCGTGATGCTATTGTGCTCAAGCGCCTCGTGACGCTTGAGAAGCTCGTTTTTGTGGGGCCAACCACCTCGATTGGTAATGTATTTACGGGCCCCTTTTATTATTATCTAGTCGCTCCATTTATGCTTTTATCTGGACTCCACCCTGTGGGTCCGGCGTTTGGCATTGCATTGATAAATTCAGTAGGTCTTTTCGGCGCCTTTTGGTTCGTTGTGAAGCGATTTGGTCGAACAACCGCTCTCATATTCCTTGCCTTGGTGGGACTCTCGGCAAACCAAATATGGCAATCACGCTTTTCGTGGAACCCTAATCCTGTCGCTCTCTTCACTTTCCTTACCCTTGTCGCTTGGCAGCTTGCCGTTGAGCGGAAACGCTTGCGCTACTACATTCTTGCCGGTGTTTTATTTGGACTGAGCTTTCAGCTTCATTACATCACAATAGTCATCTTGGCCCCAATCATATTCTCCGTGATCAGTGACGTGGTTATCTACGTAAAAGTAAATGTCCCCAAGACTCCAAAATTTATTCTCTCGTCTTCCCGGCATCTTTTGACGAAGATGCTTCTGTTTGGAGGAGCCGCGGTCGCCACATTTGCTCCACTGATTGTCTTTGAGATCAAGAATAATTTCATCAATACCCAAACATTGCTTCGCGCATCATCTGCGGGTGAGATTCAGGCAAAGAATTCCGTCTACCTCGATCGTCTCCGCGATACCTGTGCAGGGTTATTACAACATTTATTTCTCATCGAAGTAAATCGTGACATCGCATTTGTGGTCATTATCTTTGCGTCCCTACTCGTTTTCTATTTGGCAAAAAAAGAACACCGAGTAAGATCGCGCTTCATAGTGTGGTCGACTATCCTTGTGCTTGCAAATATCCTCGCACTTTCTCAGTTAGAAACAGGGCGCCATGTGCACTATTACAACCCAAGCTACTGGCTTGTCTATCTGATCATTGCATACATCATCACATCACTCTATCGAGAGATAAAAAAGTATATGGGTCGAATTAATAATAAAACGGCAACAAGGCTCACGTTACTCTTGTTTTCACTCGTCATTTTGACCTTACTAAGCTCATATGTGCAGACTCAAGTGAAATCTCTGTATTTCCTTACAGAAAAACCCAAGGCAGATACGCAGATCACTCACGCGGAGCATGTTGCGCAGTATATTATTGGCCAAACCCGGAGTAACCAATACCAAGTGGTAGGCTTGCCCTTTTATGAAACCGAAGGACACTATCGATTCTTTTTAGAATACTATGGTCATCGCCCCATGCCTGCCGACGCACTGGGAGATCCACAAGAGCTTTTTGTGATTTGTCATGAGCTCAATAAGCCCGACTGCGATATCCCCGGCAACCCACAGTGGCAACTTGCCGATTTCGAAAATCGCCATCATGATTGGAGAATCGAAAGCGTAAAACTAGTGGAAGAGGTGCGGGTATTCAAACTAGTATATTAAAACAAGTTTTCGGGTTTAGGATCCTCCTGCTATGTCATGCTTAGCCTTTCTAGTCATTCTTTTCTCACTCAACACCATGTTTTGCTTGCGCCGTACCCCACGGGTGAACCCCGTCGTCTGCGCAAAACAGGTGTTTTCGTCGCAAACGCAACCCCCTTTGATTATGGGCTGTCCAATCGCTTCCCTTGACAAAACTCTCTCTCTCTCTGTAATAATTGCTATAGGATAGTCACTGGATCCCCACCAGCCCGTTCGCAGGGCTGAATCTAAGGGGAAGAAAGGAGGTGACTGAGATGAAAAAGTTGTTCTTGCTTTTGCTCGGTATTTTTGCAGCCACATCTTATATCTTTCTCAGGGTGGCCTGGGAGGGGTACAAGATCGGCCCTGACCCTGATGAGTGGGGATCGCTCCTTTTTGTCGCCGTATTTGGAGTAATTTACGGCATAGCAGCGATCACCGCTCTATTCGAGCTCATCAAAGAGATTCTGCAATCTATATGATGAGCCAAACCTCGCTCGAGAGTCTGCATACGCAGATTACTTGAGCGGGGTCACTCTTTTTAACCACTTCATTTCCCTTTCTCTTACCATTACATAATGCTACAATTAGCCCTAGCAATGTCCATTTCACTCATTATCCCCATCTTTAACGAGGCGGCAAACCTACAAAAGGGTGTGCTTGATAAGATAGGCAATTTCACCAAGGATGATCCTCGCTTTCTTGAAGTGGTCATTGCAGACGATGGATCAACCGATGAAACAAGTGATTTGGTCCTCAAAGAATACCTCCCTCGGTTTCCCAAGTTTAGACTCCTCACCTTGCCCCATGGGGGAAAAGCAAATACCGTTATCTCAGCGACAAAGGACGCCCGTGGTGAATTCGTATTTATGACAGACGCAGATCTTGCGACACCGATTGAGGAAGCAAATAAACTCATCACAGAACAATCGAAAACTGACGCGCCGATTGTTATCGGATCACGTGGCATTCGGAGGCCCGATGCACCACTGACCCGCACAATCCTTGCCCTCGGGATGGTTATTCTGCGCTCTACCCTATTCGGTCTGAAAGGTATTAAAGATACTCAGTGTGGATTTAAGCTGTTCCACAGAGACACAGCGCTCAAGATAATAGACAAACTTTTAGTATTCAAACGTAAGTCTGTCGGGAGCCAACCTTCTGTTTCTGCCATCTTTGATCTCGAATTTCTGTTTATTGCAAAAAAAATGAAGTGTAATATACAAGAAGTGCGCGTGTTCTGGCGCCATGTAGAGACAAAACGAGTAAGCTTTGTAAAGGATATGATCGAATCTCTCACCGATATGGCACGTCTGAAATGGTACGATATGCGCGGAATGTATACCTGACAATAAATTCCCTTCTTATGCCACAGATTAAACTGTCTCCCCAGCTCGAAAAGGTTCTCATTCTGTTACTACTTCTGCTTGTTTCGGTTGGTTTAATTTGGCAGGTAATTAGCCTGTCACATTTCGTCCCTCTACACGATTGGGACGAAGCAATCTATGCACAAGTGGCAAAGGAGTGGTTGAAATCTCCCTCGCTCACCTTGCATTACAATGGGGTAGTTTGGTTTGAGAAACCTCCCGTTCCTTTTGTCCTCATGGGAGGGCTTATGGCTTTGTTTGGAACGAGTATACTCCCACTTCGCATTCTTTCTGCCGTACTGGGAATTCTTACTCTTGTCAGTGTGTATTCCATTGCCAAGAGGATCACCAAACAAAGTATGGTTGGTCTCGTCGCTGCAACAGTGCTATTGAGCTCGAACTTTTTCTTGGATAGGAGTAGTTTAATTAATGTAGATATGTATCTCACACTGTCATGGTTGCTCTATGTTGTGTCCGAAAAGCTCGGTTTGCGTCTGTTGGCAATCGTGTTGGGTGTGGGGAGTAAGTCGCTTCTCGGGTTTATTCCTCTCCTTGTCGACCTGTGTTATGAGTTGTTCTCAAGAACACTTACCCTCCGCAAAATCAGAGATTACAGCATTCAAATGGTAGTGGGGTCGATTTGGTATGTCGTAATGTTTGCAAAGTTTGGGAGCGTATTCGTTCAATCACACTTTTTGGACCATATGATCTCCCGTATCACGAGGCCCATTGAACTTCATTTCGGAGATCGATTCTTCTATATTATACAAATAGGGAATGATCTTGGCGTTTGGAGTGTTATCGCTCTCATTGGCGGAATCCTCCTTGCAGTGTATGTGTTTCGGAGCTTCTTGCAGCACAAAGAAGGTCAGAATGCCAGCATGCGCAAACTCGTGTCTCTGACCATTGCCCTTCCTCTCGTATATCTTGCTCTGCTCACTGTCGGGAAATCAAAACTCACCTGGTATACCATACCTGTTATTCCATTTCTAGCCATATGGGCCAGTCTTACCATTCATAAAATCCAAAAGCTACATAAATATCTAGTCTTTCTGCCAATTCTTATAGTTGCGATTAACCTTTCTGTTTTTGGCATTCGTACAATTTCTGAAGACTTCCAGAAGTATCAAGTTCCTGACAAAACAAACCTAGCCCTTTGTATTAACACGATAGAGAAAGGCGGTGGAGAGCCCCTTGTATACTTGGTCAGCTCTCAAGAACGCACGGATGCACAGGTGATCGAAGCGGCAAAGTTACAGATAGGTAGCTCGTTCATTTATGGGAGTGCTCCTGCATTTGTGTACTATGTGAATCAACCCGTTTCTTTCTATTACTCATCGGATAAAATGAAGACCGATGCTCTTGCTCAGAAAGTTCTTGTCGTGCACGAAGCTGACTTGGCAGACCCACAAATCCTTCGCATAGCACGCACCTGGAATACAAACTCCGTAGCGCCCGTATGTGTCAGTGGACCATGGCAAGCCTTTGCGCGCGATTATTGATATAATGAGCCCATGGCATCATTCACAGACTTGATCGTCAAACTCAAAAGCCGGCTTCGTGTTGCTCACGTGCTCCAATTGTTGGCTCTTCTGATCACGTATAGTTTGACCCGTCTTACCAACATTCTTGCTCTCCCCGTATTTTCCGACGAGGGAATATACATAAACTGGGCCCGTATTGCCGCAGGTGACCCCGCGTGGCGGTTTATCTCGTTGGTCGATGGGAAACAACCATTGCAAACCTGGGGAACTATTCCATTTATCAAGCTCTTCCCAGACAATCTATTACTCGCCGGAAGACTATTCTCGGTGACTACTGGATTTGCAGCACTCATTGGAATCATCGCACTCTGTTGGTACCTTTGGGGCAGAAGGGCTGGGCTATTGGCTGGTCTGCTCTATGTTGTGTGTCCTTACTTTTTGTTCTATGATCGCATGGCACTCGTGGACTCAGGAGTAAATGCCGCAGTCATTTGGATACTGTTCTTTTCCATATTGCTTGCCAAGAATCTTAGGGTAGATGTTGCACTCATCTTTGGATTTGTTGCGGGTATTGGCTTGCTTGCGAAATCATCAGTATTTCTCTTCGTCGCACTCAGCGCAGGGGCTCTTATTTTTGTAATCAATCCAAAAAAGAATTTAGCTAGTGTAAGGGTATTTGTTCATGAGACATATCACGACAGAAAAAAAGTAGTCGACTTTGTCGCCTTATTCTCGCTGAGTGCTTTCGTTGCACTCTGCTTATATTTGACGCAGAAGTTCTTTTCACCATTTTTCCATTACATTGCCCAAAAAAACCTTACGTTCATCTTGTCACCACAAGAATGGCTTGCGGACCCTCTCGGACTTATTTCAACTAATATCCGACTGCTTCCCCTCTATGTCGCATGGGAGAGTGGGTGGCTCCCCATTTTGTTTGGTCTGATTGGTTTATGGCAACTCTACAAAAAAGATGTTCGGCTCGCACTCTATATTACATTGTGGATTATGGTTCCTTTCGTATTGATCATAAATTTCAACAAAGTTCTTTTCCCTCGCTACCTCATATTCTTCCCTTCCTTTTTCATAATCCTTACGGCATATTTGTTTTCTCAATTCACGCGAAAGAATATCTATCAAATGCTTATTCCGATTACTGTGGTGGTATTGCTCGGATTGAGTTACCCGATATTATTCAACGTGAAGGCAATTTCCTTCCCTGCAGTAGATCGGGGTCAGTACATAGAGGGTCAAACCGCAGTGTGGGGCGCTGAGGATTTGATGCAAGTCGTTCGAAATTCTACAGTCGATGGTAAGTATGCGCTTGTGCTCGCCGAAGGAAATTTCGGTCTTATTGCCGATGTACTACAAGTGTTTCACAAACCTCAAGATCGCATTGAGATACGAGGTGCATGGCCACTCAACGAAACAGATATTTTACGAGCTCAGAAAGAAATGGATACAAAGCATGTATTTGTGGTTTTCTCACATCGCAAGGACTTCCCTGTCTATTGGCAAGAAAATATTATGACCCTCATACAAAAGTATGATAAGCCAAATAATACTATTGATTCAGTATATTTATTTGAGATGAAAGAGCAGAGAGCAAAATAACGCAATGGAAATCTTTAATAGAATCATCGTTCGAACCATCCAAAAATATCTCGTACCAATCATTCTTGTTGTTCTTATCGTGGCCACGATCGGCAACAAATTACTGCCAGCTGACACCATGTTTCTGTTTCATGACAAAACTCAATATGCACGTATTTTAGACTTCGCAAGCGCACTCAAGACATGGCATATCCCTCCAATATGGGCAACACACTTCAACTTTGGCATTGGCTACCCAATATTCATGTTTTACGCGCCGGTCGCCTATTGGGCATCCTCAACGCTGTATCTGTTGGGCTTGACGGTCATTGACTCTGTCCGCCTATCGATGCTGCTCGCTGTTGCAGTTGGAGGATGCGGGATGTATGCATGGCTTGCCAAACGATATGCACAGCCAGCAGCGTTCGTAGGTGCAATACTTTTTGTGGCATCGCCTTGGTTTGCAAGTGAGATGTTTGTGAGAGGAAATTTGGCCACAATTTGGTTTTTGGCGCTCGCTCCGTGGTCGCTCTGGGCACTTCACGCTGCACATCGACACAAAGTCATTTCGGCCCTTCTTATCAGCCTAACATTTATGGCTCACAACGTTCTCTCCCTGATTTGGATGCCAACCATTCTGATATATGCTGTTTTCACTCAAGTCCGGCATCGAACGTATGCTGTCAAGTTTATCATCCTGACCATAGCGATGTCAGGAGTCTTTTGGATCCCCGCGTTGCTGCAACTTGGGCAAACACACGCAACTGAGATCGCACAACTTACCAATTTCAGAGATCATTTCCTATGCGTGGAACAACTCTGGACCACTCCCACCTGGGGGTTTGGTGGCTCAACTCAAGGCTGTGTAAATGATGGAATGAGCTTTATGCTCGGTAAAGCACAGATTATGCTCGCACTGATCGGAATTACCCTCGGGTCATTTGTTATTCAAAAACGGCGCTCTCTCTATATCGAAGGTCTCATAGCAATGTGGGCGCTGTTTCTTTCGTTGTATGATGCTCAGCTATTTTGGGAGATCGTACAACCGCTTCAAGTGGTCCAGTTTCCTTGGAGGTTTTTGAGCATTGCGCTTATATTTATGGCCGCGCTATCGGCAGCGGCGATTCAGGTTCTCATCGAACACATCAAGATTGTGGTCGCGAGAGATAGGTTGGGTCTAAATAAAATATACAAACGCTGGACTACGAACGTAATCGCTCGTGTGGCACCCAGTTCGCTTCGCGTGAAGTTGAAAAAGATTGTCCTGCCGCCCTTGGCACAATTTATCTATACCACTTTCAGTTTTACGCTTGGTGTTGCTATTTTAATAGTCTCCACCAAGTACTTCTACGGAAGGACTTTGCCTGTCCGCGATATCGATATGCAGTTTGCATCAGAAACATATATACGGGAGAGTGCCGCCTATGACGTGCCTGAGTATGTTCCAAAGTCAGTCGATTATACGTATTGGCAAACCTTCCGCACCCAAAAACCCAACCCCGTAGATATCGTAAGTCTGCAAAGAGATTTCTCCTCGTTTCATCCGAATACATTATACCGAGTAGGGGCAGGTATACTTTCGGTGATTAGCTTTATACTCATCATATGCCTACTCTAAAAAGTAATTCTCTCAAAAGTCTAGTCTTTTTGTTTTTCCAAAGCGGCTATTCTGCCGTATTGGGCCTCATTACGAACCTTATCATCACTGCGCTTGCCGCAAAAGAAGTATTTGGAATCTATGCGACGACGCTCGCCACGATCACCATATTTAATTATATTTCAGACATTGGCCTCGCAGGTGCGCTCATTCAAAAGAAAGAAGTGTCGGATACCGACTTGAGCACCGTCTTTACTGTTCAGCAAGTGATGATTACGACGCTTGTGTGCGTAGGGTTTCTCTTAACGCAGTTTGTCCAAACCTTCTATAGAATCCCTACTGAAGCCATATACCTATACTGGGCTGTTCTTTTGGGGTTTTTCATATCATCCCTCAAAACAATTCCTTCTGTGCTCCTTGAACGATCTGTCCATTTTCATTCTATTGTGAAGGTGCAGATTGTAGAAAACACCATTTTCTACATCATTGTTTCTGTTTGTATGATCGCTGGGTTAAATTTGTACAGCTTTGCGATTGGTGTGTTAGTCCGTTCGACTGTGGGGACGATTCTCATGTATCGACAATCTCCTTGGAGACCGCGGTTGGGACTTCGACTTTCTTCACTCCACGAACTTATGAGTTTCGGATTGCCTTTTCAGGCAAATTCGTTTCTTGCACTGATCAAGGATGAGCTCATGGTGATTTTCTTGGGTAGAACGCTTGGGTTTCAGGGGCTTGCCGAAATCGTGTGGGCAAAAAAATGGGCAGAAGCTCCTATACGGATTATTATGGATAATGTCTCAAAGATACTCTTCCCTGTGCTGTCGCGACTGCAAGACAATAAGGATGCCTTGCAACGGACAGTTACGGCGACCATTTGGCTCCAAACACTTATTCTCGGACCTATTATTCTCGCCGTTGGCGTCGGAATGCCATTATTTATCCGACTCATCCCCCAATACCAAAAATGGGAAAATGCTCTGCCTATACTCTATGTGTTTTGTGCATCTGCATTCCTATCCACCCTTTCAACTCCGTTCATGAATATTTTTAACGCACTCAAAAAACCCAAGGTTCCGTTCTATTTTATGATTTTTTGGACTGTATCGACTTGGGTTTTAACTCCGTGGTTCACCCGTGTGTACGGACCTATTGGATTCGCATATGTCCAACTCCTACTGTCTTGCAGCTTCATCGCAGTTATGTATTATTCGCACAAATTGCTCGATCTTAACCTATTGGCCGTGAGACAAGTTTTGACCGATTTAAGAACCACATTTCATCCGCTTATCGTACAGCTCAAAAAATACCGCTCAACTCGCAAAGATGCGCTGCCGTATCACGAGGTAGATAAATTTGAGTAACCGCAATTGTCTTCTCCATCTCCATGGTTGAGTAATGAGGCGATAGAGCCACTCTAAGCCGAGGCTCCGCAGGGGTTGAGGCGCTCGAGCCACCGCACCTCCATATACATCAAATCCTTGTCCGACACCCATGCAGACCACTCCTGCAAGTTCTCTTCTGTGTTGTTCAATCCATAGTTCTTGTGCAGGAGACCCAAACGCGATGAAAAGAATGTCTGGCTTTCCTTGCAGAATTACATTGATGAGCTGAGGGTTGTCTTTATCAACATCAGGAAATGCTTTCCAGTTTTCGCCTGATACACCTAAATCGTGCGCGAAGTGCTCAAGGGTTTTTGTGGCAGCATTATGACGTGCGCCGACAAACAAGA
>JAGOLU010000097.1:1655-3342 GCA_017993865.1 Candidatus Woesebacteria bacterium | reverse complement strand
AGTGATCCACAAATAGTCTACTATGATGCTTATTGTTACAAATTGATTTGGAACAAACTATGGCTAAGAAAAAAGCAAAGAAGACCACAAAGAAGGTCACGAAGAAAGCGGTAAAGAAAGTCGTGAAGAAAGGGGCCAAAAAAGGCAAGAAGAAATAACTTTGTAGTCTCGCCTCCGGCAACTTCACTTTAATGTGATTGTCCGGGGGTTTCTTTTATTCTGCATACAAAAATACTTCAAAGCCGATATACTTACTTATCTAACAGTTCTTCATCTCCGCATGAGAGATATAAAATTCTTTGTCGATTCTTGTAACCCTGCGGACACTCAACAGGCAATAAAAATCCTTGGTGTTGTGTCTGGGCAGACAACAAACCCAACATTACTCACAAAAACCCCCGAGATTCAGAAGTATCTCTCTCAAGGAAAACGTATCAAGGGTACCGAACTATTGAGGTTATACAAAGAAGCGATCCGTAATATCGGCCTCTATGTCGACGGAGCTATTTCGGTCGAGGTATACGCTGATTGGAATACTTCTGCAAACGAGATGCTCGCCCAGGCCCATTCGATGCAGGAATGGGGTAACAATATCTATGTTAAATTCCCTACTATCCCCGAAGGGCTAAAAGCCGCAGATGAATTCACCCAAAGTGGCGGCCATGCAAACATGACCCTTGTGTTCGATCAGTCACAGGCGGCGGCGGTATATAGCGCGACACGCCAAACGCAAGGCACGGCATTCGTTTCACCTTTTGTAGGACGATGGGATGACCGGGGCTTTTACGGTCTCGATTTGGTACAAAACATAAAAAAGACGTATGATGCATTTGATCTACAAACGCATTCTTCGTCCTGCCACGTAGAAATTCTCGCCGCATCAATTCGTTCGCTTGATCATGTTCATGGGTCGATTGCGCTCGGCGCGGATATCATCACCGCACCCATCTCAATGCTCCAAGCGTGGGTAGATGCAGGGTCCAATAAGTCGCCTCCCATTCCTGCGAAATCTGCAAATGCCCGGCATCTGGAATACCAAACGCTCACCTACAACGAAGACTTTGCTACATATAGTATAGATAAGAGCGAAGATGGGCTTTTGTCCCAAGGACTCACTCAGTTTGTATTGGATTGGAAAAGTGTAGTAGAATGACTCATCGTTTCTGTTATTTATTTCATTCCCTCTTATGAATCATCCTATTCCAGCAGATGTTGCCCAAGATATGCGGACCACGTATGCTCAAAATATCGAAACGTCTACTAAAGGCACGGGGAGACTGTTTTTGTTCGCGGGAGATCAGAAAGTTGAACATATGAATGACGACTTCTTTGGTGAGGGCATCGCTGCCGAAGATGCGACGCCAGAGCATTTGTTTGCGATCGCCAGCAAAGCAAAGATTGGTGCCTTCGCGACACAACTCGGACTTATCGCTAAATATGGTTCTGACTTCTCTAACATCCCGTTCATCGTGAAACTGAATTCCAAGTCTAGCCTCGTTAGTACTAGCCAAAAAGACCCTTACTCCGCGACATGGACATCGCTTGACGCAGTGAGTCGGTTTCAAAAATCAAGTGGGCTTCAGGTCGTGGGCGTTGGCTACACCATGTACCCAGGGAGCGAATATGAACCTCAAATGCTTGCGGAGGCGGCAAAGATCGTGTTCGAGGCGCATCAACGAGGGTTGAT
>JAGOLU010000097.1:0-1555 GCA_017993865.1 Candidatus Woesebacteria bacterium | reverse complement strand
CAATCTGCAGTAACTACAGTTGACACCATGCTTAATAAAATTGTTATCGATGCGGTACACGCGAAGTTCCCTCACCATGATGTATTGTCGGAGGAAGGAAGTTCGTTGCGGAATGCGAGTGATTACGTGTGGGTATGTGATCCGCTCGATGGTACGAGACAATTCTCCATGGGCACTCCAAACTTCGCCTTCTCTATCGCGCTTACCCACAAAGGTAAGCCCGTCGTTGGTGTCATCTTTGAACCATATACCAGAAAATTGTTCCAAGCACTGATTGGAAAAGGAGCCCGGCTTAATGGAAAACTAATTCACGTGAGTAAGAAGAATAAGCTCTCAGACTCTCTGTGTTTCTTTACATCGAGTATTCGTTCTACCTACAACATTCTTGGTTTCATACCCATGCTTATTGCGCACTCCAAAAGAGTCTATAACTTTGCCTGTTGCACGGTGGAGAGTAATCTTGTTGCAGCGGGTTTGGCCGAAGCAGTCATATACGCAAATAATGCAGCTCATGATTTTGCTGCAGTCAAGATAATCGTTGAGGAGGCTGGTGGGAAGGTCACCGATCTGTGGGGTCAAGATCAACGATACGACAGGCCACTCAAAGGAGTTATCGTATCTAATGCTCACATACATAAACAACTTATCACGTTGCTTCGCAGTACGCTGAACAAACAACACTATAGTCCTTGACAAACCGGCCTCTTCCCCAGACAATGAATAGGATTGCTGAGAGCTGGTTCTCACTAACACATATTACTATTTACTCATTTATGATGTATGTCAACAATTAAAGTCGGTATTAATGGATTCGGTCGTATTGGTCGAGCAGTGGCACGTATTGCACTGGAGAACCCGAATATTGAACTTGTCCAGATAAACACACGCAAAGGTAAAAATGACATGATGGCATATTTGTTGCAACATGACAGCATATACAGAAAATACGTTAAGAAAGTGAGCGAGGCAGAAGGAGGTATCAGTGTAGATGGTCACTTGATCCATGCCACACTCGCAGACAAACCCGAAAATATTCCCTGGGCTGATCAGGGGGTGCAAGTCGTCATTGATGCGACGGGAGCGTTCACGAAATCAGATGATCTTTCTAAACATATACGAGATAGTGTCAAAAAGGTTATCCTAACTGCACCTGCAAAAGATGATACCCCCACAGTCGTGCTCGGCGTAAATGAATCTGAGGAGCTGTTTCGTTCTCCGATCATTTCAAACGCATCATGCACCACCAATTGCGCGGCGCCACTATTCAAGATTCTGAACGATTCGTTTGGGATCAAGATGGGACAGATGACCACTATTCACGCCTATACCATGACCCAAAGCATGATGGATGACGCAAACAAAAGCACCGAACGAGCTCGTGCAGCCGTGACAAATATTGTCCCTTCTTCATCAGGGGCTGCCAAGGCAGTGGTTAAGGTAATTCCCGAGCTCAAAGGAAAGATCGAGGTATTTGCGGTCCGTGTCCCCGTACCTGTTGGATCCGCGTCAGATCTTGCAGTGGTGCTCAATCGTGAGGTTACTCCAGATGAGGTTA
>JAGOLU010000096.1 GCA_017993865.1 Candidatus Woesebacteria bacterium | reverse complement strand
TGTGGACCCGAGGAGAATTGAACTCCCTCCTCCGCAATGCGAATGCGGCGTTGTACCGTCTAACTCCGGGCCCTACTCAACATTTGTGCTCTCGGCGGGAGTCGAACCCGCAACCTCAGCCTTCGGAGGGCCGCGCTCTATCCAGTTAAGCTACGAGGGCTCAACCCACCAATTTCATCCCCATAACAAGCAGTAGTATACCAACTACAATGCGATAAATCCCAAAGAGCCTCAGAGTGTGCTTTTGGAGATATTTCACGAGCCAATTCGCAGCAAAATACCCAACGACAAACGATATGATAAATCCAACTACCAAAAGCATAAGAGAGTTGTTTGCATTCTGCATCAATATATCTCGACTTTTGTATAAGTCATATCCTGTCGCAGCAAAAATAGTGGGCACCGAAAGGGCAAGCGAATATGTTGCTGCATCTTCCCGTCGATAGTTCATGAGGAGCATTGCGAGGATAATTGATCCTGAACGAGAAACCCCTGGGACAAGTGCAAACGCCTGTGCAATTCCGATGAGTATAGAATCAAAGATCCCCACATCTAGAATTCCCTTACTGATGCGCCATGTGTGTCTACCCACATACCACTCAACCAAAAGGAAGAGTGCTCCGACAGCAATGAACACATAGGTGAGTAGTTGGGGCGATACAAAGAAAACGTCCTTAATTATACTATGAAACAAAAATCCACCAATGAGCGCAGGGACGGTTGAGATGATAAGCTTAAGGTATAATCGCTTAGTGAACCAAAGCTCTCGTTTGAATAAGAATAAAAGTGAGAATACCGCACCTGCCTGAATCGCGACCTCAAACAATTTCACAAACTCATTCTGTGGTACCTGAAGTAGTTGAGCCGTCTGGATAAGATGAAATGTGGATGAGACAGGGACGAACTCGGTGAGCCCCTCAACAATACCCATAACAATTGTGGTAATAAAGTTCATAAAGGAAAGTATAATACAAACAACCCCCTATGAGTTCACTAAAGAGCCAAAATCTCAAAGTTGCGCTTGTCCACGACCAGATTGCAGAGTTTGGAGGCGCTGAGCGGGTACTCATCACACTGAAGAAAATATATCCTCAGGCTGATGTATACACCTCATTTGTAGATAAAAAACGTCTCGGTAATCATTGGGGTCATTTTGAAGGTTGGAGTATCATCGAGAGTAAGGCCGCTAAAATCCCCTTTTTCAATAAGCTCTATTCTCCCCTTCGATTCTTACTCCCATGGGTTTGGTCATCGTTTGATTTGTCAGATTATGATGTAGTGATAGCTTCAAGTAACTGGGGAATGAGTAAAGGAGTATCCTTGAGAAATTCTAAATCCGAAATTCTAAACTCTAAATCAAAATCATCACCAGTATATTTCTGTTATCTTCATGCTCCACCTCGATACTTGTACGGGTATGATGAGAGTGGGCTCAAAAGATATCTCCTGGTGAGGATATATGCACTTATCGTTAATCACTTCCTCAGGCAATACGATTATCGTTCAAGCCAAGCAATCGACCACTTTATTTTTAATTCCGAAGAGATTCGCAGACGCTCACTCAAATTCTATCGAAAAGATGGCGTCGTGGTTCATCCGCCGATCACACAAGTGCAAAGGTCGGAGTATAAGGCTATAAGTGGAAAGCAGTCAGAATATTATCTAACAGTTTCTCGATTGGCACCAACAAAGCATATCGACATTCTGATAGAAGCAGCCAACAAAGAAAAGTTTGCTTTGAAAGTGGTAGGATCAGGAAACCAAGAAAAATATCTGAAGAGCATCGCCGGGCCAACCGTTGAGTTTTTAGGTTCAGTCGACGACCAACAACTCCAAGAGCTGTACACCAATGCTAAAGCATTTCTATATGCCTCAGTGAATGAAGATTTCGGCATGGTCCCTGTGGAGGCCATGGCACAGGGCACTCCTGTAATTGCATATGCATCGGGTGGCGTGCTCGAGACAGTCATTGATGGTAAGACAGGCTATCTATATCACGAACTCAATTCCGATGCAGTAATCGAAGCGGTCGGCAAGCTGGAAGCTATACCGCGGAAAACATATCATACGCTTCAGGAACAAGCTCGTGTATTTGCACAATCATGTGGTGAAACTCATTTCATAAATCGGATAAGCTCACTCATATCAGAGAAACTTGCATCTGTTTAAGCTCACTCATACCGTATCGCTTCAATCGGGGAAAGTTGGGAGGCACGCCGAGCTGGAAACACTCCAAAAACAATGCCAATCGCTGAAGAAACTCCAAGGGCCAAAAACACTGATTCAGCACTTATGTATGCGGGGAAGAACTGTTGGATACCCTGCACAATGCCCGCAGCTAATAGAAGCCCGAGCAGCCCTCCGAATACTGATAGTATTATCGCTTCAATCAAAAATTGCGCAAGGATATCGTTTTGGCGTGCACCGAGTGCACGACGAACTCCCACCTCCTTGGTTCTCTCACTCACCGTGACATACATAATATTCATTATGCCAATTCCTCCCACCACGAGAGAGATGGCCGCTATACCAACTAAGACAATATTGAGAACCCCAAATATGTCGGTCACTGCCTGTTGTATTTCAGATAACTCGACGATAGAAAAATCGTCTGTCTTATATCGTTTGAGAAGAGTCTGATTTATCTCTTCTTTAGCGGTCGCGATGGGAACATCGGGTTTGACCACCATAATAACCGTAAGAAATTTTTTATCAGGATTAAATATATAGCCTGTTTTATACGGAAGATATATGAAAGTATCGAAGTCCGGCCCACCAAATCCTCCTCCGCCTTTTTTCTCTAACACACCGACCACACGGAATGAGTTCTTATCAGTCTTAATCATTTTCCCTACTGCGTTTTGCGGCTCATCAAACAACTTCTCGGCGATCACTGCACCAAGCACAACAACCTTTTTGCGCTTATCACTATCTTCCCGTGTGAAGAGTTTACCCACGGTGGTGACTAAATTTCGTGATTCAAAAATTTCATAGCCAGCTATGTACAAACTTGCTGACTCGGTGCGACCATTACCGCTCACATTCACGCCTTTGTTAAGAGCGGGTATGACGAACTTCAGGTCGCGAATTCGCTTAAGACTAGAGATATCTTTCTCGTCGAAACGTATAGAGCCTACCGCTTGCCCACCTCCCGTAAATCTTCCGTTTGAGATAACCTTGCCGGGAAATAAGATGAGTTGATTCGAACCCAAACTCTCAAACTGTTCGTTTATAGATTTCTTGAGTCCGAGTCCAAAAGCTACAATAAGCACTACGGACAGTACACCGATGAGTATCCCCAGCGACGTAAGAAGCGTACGTATCTTATTACGCGAAAAGTCAGTGATGGCGTTTTGGATCA
>JAGOLU010000095.1 GCA_017993865.1 Candidatus Woesebacteria bacterium | reverse complement strand
CGATGTGAGACAAGGTTTTTCTCGTCCACAGTCATTTCGCCATAGGTTTTGGTGAAGCCATCGGGGATAAAAATTTCATTAATACCCCAACTCTTTTTCCCTTTTGCTATTTCGGATATCTTACCCTTGGTTATACCAATAACAAAAGCAAACTCCTTTCCATCAAAGTATCCGAGTGTTGTCGAGAACTCGGCACTTCGATCTTCTGCGCTGCGCATCATCGTGAGAAGCAGCTCCATTCCCCCCGCATCTATAATGTGTTTAATAAACGGACCAGGGAATCCATTCCATGCAGCAACGTTCAAACTGGTGTCATCTACAATAAGGGGCTTCTGAATAATCTTGTACGCCTCGCGCGCCTTATGTCGGACAACTTCAACCGCGTCAAGAGATTGGATCTCAAATATATGGGTATCTGCCCGTTCAAGAGGGATGCCTAAGACTGCAGACATCTCTTCGAACTTTCCGACATTGTTTGTGGCAAATACAAGCTGAGACATAACAGGATATTCGATCAAAATACATTCCCAACGCCTAGTGCAACCTTGTTATGCCATCAGGCTGTCGAGATTGATCTCATCAACGGTTTTGTGATGACGCTTCTCTTCTGTGGTATCTTTCTGTTCATGAGAATGCTTGTCTTTGGCGGCAAACACACCATACACGATCGCGGCGATCAAACCTCCAAACATAGGCGCCACGGTGTAAAGCACGACTTCGGCAGGCATGAACTGACCACCAGTGAACAAATGGTATATCTGTGGAACAACACCAAGCACGGGGTTAAATACCCCACCAGAAATCGCTCCAACCGCAAAGGCCCCAATAAGCACGTTCAACCCGATCGCTAAACCAAAGAACGAATTCTCTGTATGTTTGCGGTCAACCATGGTCATAAATACCGTCAGAACAAGCGAAAATGTAAAGAGGGTCTCAGCCAAGGCAGACTGGAAAAGAGTTGCTTTATCTGCTGGTTGCACCGTGAGTCCTTGCCCGCCAAGCAGAGTGAATACGGCAATCGCGGCAAGTCCAGCGAGCAGTTGGGTGATTATGTACCCAACCATTTTCTCACTTGAAAGCTTCCCAGCCACAAAAAGCCCAAAGGTTACCGCGGGATTATATTGTCCTCCTGAGACATTTGCGCCGACGTATATCATAAGCATGAGAACTAATGCAACCGCTATGGCGTTTCCGGACGCTGCAAATACAAACATTAAAAAGAATGTGCCGATAAATTCCATCAAAAGAGCTTTGTGCATAAAAAAATATGATTGATAACAACTCAGGATATCGTATGAGGCTCTGTAGGTCAAGGAGTGTATGCATGCCTAAGGCCACTGAGAATCTTGTATAATTCGAATATGACCACCGACGATAAAATCAAACTTGTCCACGAAGTTGGCGAGGAAGTCGTAGGAGAGGACGACCTTCGTAAGCTATTAGAAAGTGACGAAGCGCTTGTCGCCTATGATGGATTTGAGCCGTCAGGACAGATTCATATTGCGCAAGGGTTGCTTCGTGCGATCAATGTGAACAAGATGGTTCAGGCGGGGGTGAAATTTAAGATGTGGGTGGCAGACTGGCACGCCATGGCGAACAATAAAATGGGTGGCGATCTTGAGAAAATTAAGATTGTCGGAGAATATTTCATTGAGGTTTGGCGTGCATCGGGCATGGATCTTTCGAAGGTGGAATTCTTGTGGGCTTCGGATATGGCCAAAAACCCAGACTACTGGAAGCTTGTCGTGCAGGTGGGCAAGACAAATGTGCTCAAACGATTTATCCGCACTGCGGAGATGATGGGGCGCGATGAATCGCTCGACACCCTCACCGGAGCAAATATCATCTACTCATGCATGCAAGTTGCAGATATTTTCACCCTTGGTGCAAGGATTACTCAGCTCGGCATGGATCAGCGCAAACTCAATATGCTGGCACGCGAAGTTGGCCCTCAGCTCGGCTTCTGGAAACCAATTGTGGTGAGTCACCATATGCTTATGGGTCTCTCAAAACCAAAGACAGCGGAGATAGAGAATCCTTCGGAGTCGGATGCTATGAAGCGTGCAATCGAGCGGAAAATGTCTAAGTCCAACCCTGACTCTGCGATCTTTATGACTGACTCATTTGAAGACATTCAGCGCAAGATAAACAAAGCATACTGTTTGGAAGGTGATGTTAAGGAGAATCCTATTCTCGAGTATTGCAAATATATTATTTTTGAATCTTTCGATCGGCTTGGGGTTGATGCGTTTGTAATTGAGAGACCCGAAAAATGGGGTGGGAATGTTGTCTTAAAAACCTACAAAGAGCTTGAGCAAAAGTTTGCCAATAAAGAAATTCATCCGCAAGACCTGAAAATCGCGGTAACAAAAGCACTTGACCACCTCCTCTCTCCGGTCCGTAAACATTTTGAAGAAGATGTTCATGCGAAGGAATTATTTGAGAAAGTAAAGTCATACCAGGTGACAAGATAACCAGGTGTGCGGTGATTGCATGTATTAGTCTATTGTGCATAAATGTATTTATGAAACTTCCTAAAGAATTCACCACCGTTACCACCATGACGAAAATACTAGCCCTTGTTCTTTTTGTTACCTTCCCTCTCTTCGGATTCCTACTGGGGATGAATTATCAGTCATTGTTGGATCGGACAACCTCGCCCACCATCTCCCCTACAAAAGTGGGGTGTACTGCGGACGCAAAGATGTGTCCTAATGGCACATATGTAGGAAGAGTTTTGCCGAATTGTGAATTTGAGATGTGTCCTGTTCGGCCTAATCCTACGGGCGATACTACGCCGAATGTCGAGGGTCCGAGCGCGTCAAATTGCAGCGATACATTTGGCGGAATGGCAGAAGGAGCCTGCGACACTGTGCCAGTCGAAGGACGGGCCTGCCAGACCGATTTGGATTGCATTGCTACATGTAGCTTGGGATGCATAAACGCAAACTGGACTCCTACTACTCGCATGATGGAATGTGCCGCAATTCCAGACTACTCCTGCGCGTGTGTGAATAATCAGTGTCACAAAAACTGACTTGCCTGAAATGGCGGTATCGTAGCTTCCTGCCAAGAAAAGAGAATGTCAAATATGCTATAATATTCTTAGTTTAAAGGGGATGACAGGCTTCGACGGGAGGTACTTTGACATGACGGTAAAGGCGTATCTATACGATAAATAGAAAACTTTAACTGCAGACCTAAAGGCCTCAGTACTTGCTAAGCTTGATCGCATCATGGCAGAAACTGCCCCACAGGCAGCCTATGCTTATGCTGCCGTCTAACTACCTATATATTAGGATAGTAAAGGTGAGACAAGTCGCACCATAAGATCCGTGCCCTTGCTAAGCGACTTTTGGTGTGTAAACCACTTGGT
>JAGOLU010000017.1:1287-12807 GCA_017993865.1 Candidatus Woesebacteria bacterium | reverse complement strand
TGTATTGAATCTTGAGTTGATCACGCGAGGTTTTGACATTACTAAGAATTGTTCCTACATCTGATCGATAATACCACGCTGCGATACCAATAAAGATTATTGGTCCTACAACACCAAATACAAAAATAACCGACCCCAAGCTCACCAGATTGAGGGGAAATAAGAGAATAATAACAACAGTTTTGATAAGATTAGAGACATTGAGCCATACATTCGCTGCCACGAACTTTTTCATGGCAAACAACATATTGAGCAGAGTATTTTGCCATATAAAACAGAGCACGGATATAGCGGTAATAGTGAGCGTGGGCACTCCTGCACTCGTTTTGAAAAAATGTTGATCCAAAGTCGGAAATGCAATGATCAGAAGACCTATGACCATAATAGACAGTCCGCTTTGGTAGACCAGAGTAGTTTTGATAAACCCCAAGAGCTCCTCTCGTCGCTCACTTATGGCGTGCATCCCTGGAATATGCGAATAGATTGTAGCAGTAGTACCAAACTCAAGGATGTTGGCCAATATATAACTTACGTTAAGCAATATGGTCATGGTCCCATACTCCACTCTCCCCATCGTGCGTGTAAGCAATAGGACGAAAAACAAAGCAAAGGCTATGTTTAAATAGGTCCCAATGGTGTTTACGATAATCAAGCGCCCTGTCTTTGAGTTGAAGTGCTGAATTACTTGTTTGACTTTTTGCGTTAGTATCTCCATAAAGTTATGTAGTTCGATTAAGGTTCTCAAGCAAAATAATAGCGCCAAAAGCGCATTATGACGAGAGAATTACTCTAGACTGCATTATGAAACACTTCGTGTACGTCATCATGTTCCTCTAATGTGGACAACAGTGTACCAAGATTTTCTCCAATATCATCAGTGATTTGCATTGTAACGAGCGGCTTGTAGATTGTCTGTGGTGGAGTGAGCACAGCCAGACCAGAAGACTGCACTATTTCTGACGATTTTCCAAACATGACGAACGGGAAGTATATGTGCGTCGACTCTGCGTCAGACACAAGATCATCTGCTTGGAGAGCTTCAGTAAGGCCCAAAAGTAGCTCCTCAGCTGCAGGCTCGGTAGGGTTTTGTACTGCTACAACGCAGCAATGGACAAACAAGTGCTGCGCCGAGCCACTCTTTCCCATTTTACCGTGACGCTTCTCGACAAGGCTATGCACTTCGCCGTTGGTTCGGTTTGGATTGTCAGATGTGGCAATGGCAAGAATATTGACACCTCCGGGGCCAAATATTTCATACAGAATGCTGTGGAGAGAATTTTTATCAGGACCACTCCCTTTACCGATAGCACGCTCAATGTTGTCTCTTGGCATGCTGGACTCTTTGGCCTTATCGATTGCCACGCGGAGCCGAGGGTTGAAATTAGGTTCAGGTGAGCCCCCTTCTATTACTGCGATAGTGATCGCGCGTGAAAGTTTTCCGAAGCTTGCAGAGCGCTTGGCATCTTGAGAGGTCTTTCTCCCCAAATTATTCTTCCATTTTGAATGTCCAGCCATACAATAAAAAGAAAAATTCTGCAACTAACCTTTGACCTCCTCTGTCAATCAATTGTAACAGATACACGAGATTCTAGCACAAACGGCGCGACCTATTCCCTTTTGCGGGCCGATATAGTATCCTATACTCCTATGCAGGGAACCACACACTCCAAACTAACCAAGATCGTCGCTACCCTCGGACCCGCGTCAGACAGCCCAGAAACCATCGAAAAGCTCATCCAGGCAGGAGTAAACGTTTTCCGCTTTAACTTCAAGCACGGAGAGATTGAGTGGCATCGCGAACGCGTGAAGCGGGTGAGAGCCGCCGCAGCAAAGCTGAGAGTCGCTATCGGGGTTATGATGGATTTACAAGGCCCTTCATTCCGGATTATTCTAGACGAGCCCCAAAAAGAAATTCATGTTGGAGATAGATTTGAATTCGGATCTCCCGTTTTTACTTTGACCCATCCTCATATCATCGCATCCCTCCAGAAAGGACAAAAGCTCCTTTTTGACGATGGAACCATAACGTTTGAGGTGGACGAAGATGTTACGCCAGGGGCGCAAACGGTTTGGATAAAATCGTGCTCGGATGCTGTCCTAAAGACTCGGAAATCGCTGAATATCCCCGGAGCTGACTTCCCCATCGAGATACTGACCGCAAGGGATTACGTAGGAATAGATATTGCGGTTGAAGAACAAATGGAAATTGTCGCATTTTCGTTTTCTCGCACCGCGCAAGATATTATTGATGTACGCAAAAAACTAGCCGATAAAAACTGTCATGCGCAGATCTGTGCGAAACTTGAAACCGCCCAGTCCATGGACAACTTAGAGGAAATAGTCAAAGAAACAGATAGCGTGATGGTGGCGCGCGGTGACTTGGGAGTTGAGACGCCAATTCAAAACGTACCCGTCCACCAAAAGCGCATGATCGACACTTGTTTGCGCTATGGCAAATCGGTCATTACTGCAACCCAAATGATGGCGAGCATGGAGTTTAATAGCTTTCCCACAAGGGCAGAGGTATCTGATGTCGCTAATGCTGTTTTTGACAGAACCGACGCTATCATGCTCTCAGGAGAATCAGCAAGTGGTAAATATCCTGTTGAGACAGTGCAAATGATGACCAAAATTGCGCAAGTCGCAGAGTTCCAAGGTACAAAATATATGCGTGACGCGATCGACCTGATTCTACTGGACGATTCGTCAAGAGTGGCGCACGTTGCTTATAAACTTTATATAGATAATTGCCATGCAGGCAAGGAGATTGCAGCATTTGTCACATTCACTCATTCGGGTAGGACCGCACGTTTGCTTTCGCACTTTCGACCACACATCCCCGTCTTTGCCTTCACCACAAGTCCATTAGTGTACGGCTCATTGTGTCTGTCATATGCAGTCACCCCATTTTTTCCTCAGAATATATTGTCGGGTGCAGTAGGACGTGAACATGCTCTGCATGCGGTGAGTAGATTAAAAGAAGAAGGCAACCTCTCTTCTGGACAGATGGTCATTGTGGTACATGGTGATACGTGGGGTGCTGCAGGAGGCACTTCTACCGTGCGTATGATACAAGTAGACTAATAAAGAGCGGCCATTACTGCTAAAATACCCGTATCTATGCCATCCATCCGTAACTTTGCTATCATTGCCCATATTGATCATGGTAAGTCAACGCTTGCCGATCGACTTCTTGAGTTGACGCATACTATTGAGCTTACCGATCACAATCATCAAGTTCTTGACCGTAACCCTATCTCACGAGAGCGTGGCATTACGATCAAACTTGCTCCGGTGCGCATGAAATATACTCACGAAGGTGTGGATTACATTCTCAACTTGATCGACACACCTGGTCATGTTGATTTCTCCTACGAAGTTGACCGGACATTAGCGTGTGTTGAAGGGGTGATTCTGCTTGTCGACGCTAGTCAGGGAATCCAAGCTCAGACCATCGCAAACGCATACAAAGCGCTCGAAAAAAACCTTACCATCATCCCCGTAGTGAACAAAATCGACCTTCCTAATGCGCAAGAGGCCGAAACGCGTATGGCACTCACAGAGTTTCTAGGCTGTGCAGATGCAGAAATTTACAGCGTATCTGCAAAAACAGGTCAAGGAGTACAAGAACTGTTGCGCGCAATAATTCAGAAAATTGCTCCCCCAACTATTTCTGATCAGAAGGCTTCGAGAGCTCTCATATTTGATTCGTATTACGATACCCATCGGGGTGTTGTTGCATTTGTCCGTATCATGGACCACTCGATGCAAGCCAAATCCACACTACGGTTGTGTGCGACAGACACGGTATTTGAACCTGTTGAAGTGGGCTATTTTTTACCAGACTTAACTCCCAGAGAGAGGCTTGAGTCTGGTGAGATTGGGTACATAGCCACCAACCTCAAAGATATTCATCAAGTGACCGTAGGAGATACCATGGTAGATTCGCGACACGGAGGCGAAGCACTGGGTGGCTATCGACGGGTAAAACCAATGGTGTTTGCGAGCCTCTTCCCCACCGACCCCGCGGATTATACGAACTTTAAGAAGGCCCTTGAGAAACTCACCTTAAACGATGCAGCATTAGATTACCAACCAATTTATAGTCAGGCACTAGGCGCAGGGTTTCGTGTGGGGTTTTTGGGCTTGCTTCATGCAGATGTTGTGCGCGAGAGACTTGAGCGAGAGTTTGACCTCAATATTATCATCACGCCGCCCCAAGTTGATTTCATTAAGGTGTCAGAAGGAATATACAAAGAACCGATTGTCCGCATTCTCATCATCGCACCTTCTTCCTATGTTGGTGCCGTTATGAAGTTGTGTGAGGCTCACCGAGCAGAGTTTGTGACGATGGACAACAAACATCAGGTCTCACTCACCTACAAAATGCCGTTGGCCGAAATGATCTCTGATTTCTTTGATGTACTCAAATCTGCAACTTCAGGGTACGCAAGTTTAGATTGGGAACTTATGGAGTATAAGGAAGTGAAAGCAGACAAACTACTCCTATTGTTGAATGGCCAAACCATAGAAGAATTCTCAGAGATTGTGGTTGCTGATCGGTCTTATGAGAAAGGTCAGGATGTGTGTAAACGAATGCGCGCACTCATCCCCCGCCAGCAATATGAAGTCAAAATCCAGGCGCAATACAAAGGCAAGATCATTGCATCAGAACGCATCGCGCCATTCCGGAAAGATGTTTTGGGCGGAAGTGGGAAAAACCTTGGGTCAGGAGATGTGGGACGTCGTAAAATGCTGTTGGAGCGTCAAAAAGAAGGGAAAAAGAAAATGAAATTGGTAGGTAAAGTCGAGATACCAAAAGACGCCTTTCAAAAGATGTTTATGAACAAGCGAGACTAATATCAGCACCCCGTTCTTCTTTCTCCCAAATCATATTTCATATGTTTTCAGGTTTTCTATATACGACTCAATATTTGCATCCGTAATTTTTTGGAGATCAATGGTGCACTTCTGTTGAATTTGAGCTTCAAGTTTAATCGCCAGTTCAATGCGTTCAGTGTTTTCTTCTTTATTCGCAAGGTGATGATTTCTTCCTGTGTATCGAAATAATATGTCTGCATATCTTTCTCTTACGGAAACCACTCCGCGAGGGCTTATCCGCTCGTCCCCTATTCTGGTAAGTTTTACACTCCAGTCATTTGTTTGTATTGCGTAGCGCACTTTTTCTATTCCTGTCTGACGCAACAGAATCTGAACATCCCTCTCGAGACCGACTTCTCCGACGATGGCGTTCACTGCGTCATTCTCATTACTTCCATATTTCTCAATAAATTGTTGTTGGACACCGAGCCACTGAGACGCTTCATCTTCTGGGATTTCTAGGAGCTTACCTGGCCTAAAATCGAACTTAATTATATTGCCGATATCATGAAATAAGCACGCTGTAGTTATAAATTTCCTATCAAAGACTACATCTGGAAGCATATGGTCCGCGATGTAAAGAGAAAGGGCAGATACTCTCAGGAGATGGTGAACCAGCGGAGGAGGTATTTTATATTCAGAATATATCTCTTGGATTGTACGCACAGTAAACGAGTTATTAATTGATAATTGGCAATGAATAATTGCGAATTAATTAGAACGCCAGCCCCACAATGATGATCAGTGCGGGGATCGCAATAAGGAACCAGGGGATCCCTATGCCAGAAACCGGCGGTGTGGGTGTCGCCGCGCCAGGACTTGATGGTGGCGTGTCGTACAAACATTGTGCGTCGGATACACAAGCGTCTCCCGCAATCCCGAAGGTCTTGGTACAGCTCTTGCTCACACAGCTGTTGTGACAACAGACACTATTGTCGGGAAGGGTTTGCCTATCCTGACAGACTCCACCTGCATCAGATATTCCACATATACCACAACGTTGGTCGCAGCGGTAACCACTGACCAATGGGTATGGTGTGGGGGTGAGTGTTGGTCCTGTTGGGGTTGGTTGACCCGCAATATATGTTGGAGAAGGTGATTGCACCACAGGTGTACCTGCGACACAACACACGAGACCATTAGGTGGTTCGTTCGGGGGCTGACCATCTCGACAGATATTGTCACTACCTCTCCAACCACATATACCACAACTTTGATCGCAGAGAGGCGCAGGTGTGTATGTTGGCTGACCTGGCGCAAGAGTATTTGTGGGTTGTCCAGCGACATATGTCGGTACTGGGGTATGCGTTGGCTGTCCTGGAGCAAGGGTGCTTGTTGGTTGGCCAGGAACAGGTGTGTTCGTTGGCTGACCCGGGGCAGGGGTAGCGGTCGGGATAGGGGTTGGTGTACGCGTCGCTGTTGGTGTTGGCGTTCGGGTCGGAGTAGAGGTGGGGGTTGGTGTACGCGTCGCTGTTGGTGTTGGAGTCTCGGTTGGCGGTCTTTGTGTCGCGGTCGGAATAGGGGTATTGGTGGGTGTTGCGGTAGGGGTATTGGTGGGTGTTGATGTCGGGGTGGGAGTATTGGTAGGTGTGTTTGTTGGTCGGGTTGTAGCGGTGGGGATTGGTGTGTTAGTCGAGCCTGGAGGCACGGGGGTATTGGTGGGGCCGCCAGGAGTGTTGGTGGGTCCGGGAGGGACTGGTGTATCGGTAGGGCCAGGAGGTGCCGGTGTATTGGTGGCTGCCCCGGCGCAGTCCGTGTCAAAATTTTTCACGGAGCCCGCAACATTAACACCGCTTGCGTTTATTTGTACGTCGGCTTGAATTCTGCCACAGGGAGTCCAATTGTTAAACGCCTGTGAAGCCATCCACACCAGACCGTTATGCGTAGCATTCCAGTTGGTGCCATCAACAATCCATTCACCCAGAGGCGACGTCTCATGAACGTTCTGTATAAGGTCGCCAGATCCTTCGGTACAATTACTTCCTGTTTTTGAACTACACCAAAACAAAGATCTGTCATTCACCGTATATGTTCCTACATTGTCACCGCAGGCCAAACCTTCTTTGCAAAGCAGCTGACACCCAAATGTAGTTCCAGCAAAACCATCGGGAGATACTGCAATATTGGTTATTCCACATGACCCACACGGTCTGTTATCTGGACCTGGAACAGGATACGTACAGCCAGGGTTCCAGGTGCCCCCCGCAGCTTGCGGTCTCGGTTCACTCACATTCCCCTGCTGAAGCGCAGTCATGATAAGCATGAGGGAGATGAAGAGAAAAACAATCGAAATGGCAATACGGGTGTACTTCATGATGTTAACGGATTAACGAATTTTCTGTATACGAGTCAATTAAGGCTGATATTGGGGTGGTTTCACGGGCATTAGATTTGTCGTATTCTGCGGCGAGTATGCCTAGGTCACGAAGCACTGCTCCAAATGTGGCGACAGGGTCTGTTGTGTTGAGAGAGAGTTTCTCCCCTATCGTGGCATCTTCACTATAGTACTGCCTGAGGGCGGCCCATTCGATAAGCGATTTATTCACCAAATCAATAAGTTGAGTGCGAGACAGACTCGGGTACTGTGCTTCGGCGGTGGCGAGCATGCGCTCTTTATCTATGCGGATGCCGTTTATATCCTCATAGAGCTCTGAGACAGGGGCTGGCGTGCTGGTGGGTCGTGAGAGCTCATTGACTGTCTCGATCGGGGCTTTGGCGGGCATTATATCTTGCTTGAGTGCGGGGCCGGTGATATCTATGACCAGTCTGATGGCATAAAACGAAAGTGATAAAAGAAGTACAAGAATAGAAAACGGGAAGAACAATCGGTCGAATCCGTCCTTCTGCTTGTTCGGAAAGTCCATCTTTGAATTTCCCTCCCGAATAAACAGGGTCAGATCTAAGGGTGTGTAATTAGACATATATAGACCCTTTCATGATACCACATGAGTAGATTTGCAACAAAGAAAAATACGACTCAAACGCTGTGGATATGAGCCTCCTCAAAATATTTCAGCAAGTATGTTTTTTGTCTTTTGGCGTATTGACATTCTTTCGTAATCCATTCGGATCTCATTGCCTCGAAGCTACTCTGCCCCTCCAGATAGCGGAAGATAGATTGATACCCCAAGGTGGCGAGCCCTGGGTCTGTTTGTTTATACCCAGCAGCGAGCAGAGCTTTGCACTCGTCTACTGCTCCCAGGCTTAGTCGTTCGTCAACGCGCGTGCTTATCCGAGACCTCAGGATTTCTTGGTTTTCGTGCAACAGAATAGTTATGTTTACGTTGTGCTGATTTTTAATAGTATTCGGTGAGTCGAGAGCTATTAGGTTTGTGTGACCATGTTCTATTTTTTGAATAGCTCTTATGAGTCTTCTGGGGTTGAGCTTATCGCTTGGAGTGAGCTTTGCGAACAGACTACTATTTAGAGTAATGAGTTTTTGTTGCAATTCATCTACCGTGAGGTTGTTGAGCCCTGAATCGACGGGAGATAATTCGATTAATTCTTGAACATTGGGATCAGCATGCAAAAGCACCCGGGCATATAGCCCCGTTCCACCGACAATGATGGGTGTTTTATATCTAGATATGATTTCTTGTATATGTTGTGTCGCTTCTTTTGCGAAGTCGTATGCAGAGTAAGACACGTCTGGCTCTCGCACATCAACCAGGTGCATAGGAATATCGACAGGATTGTCTGTTTTGCCCGTGATGATATCGAGCCCCTGATATATTTGTCGACTATCACAGTTGACAAGCTCTCCACTATTCTCGCGCGCGAGGCCGACCGCGCGCGCAGTCTTCCCTGTTGCGGTCTGGCCCAGAATAAAGTAAATATCAGATGACTGAGAAGGCGAATGCATAGGGTTCGTCATGAATTATGATTAGCGCTCTCTATGAGATTTCCATACATGCAAAGAATATCAATGGGGCCAAGTCCACCTGGGGTTATGGTATAGCACGACGCTACATCTTTCATTTCATCTTCATCATAATCTCCAACAAGCATCGTTTTTTTATTGCCAGCTAAATAATAAGGAGCCTTGTGAAGACCAAAATTGAGCAGTATTACTCCCTGCTTCACATTTTCTTTCGTGAGGATTTTCTTGCCAACGCCACAAATGATAATATCAGAATGACGGTAGATATCATCGGAGTTTGCTAACTTCGAATGAGTCTGGGTGTAGGGAATGCCGAGCTTATCAAAATATGCGGCAATGGGTTTACCAGTGGTTATTCCCCTCCCCGCAACAGCGATTTGTCTGGTTCGTAGCCATTCAATGAGCAGATTATTCGGTGTGTACGGAAGCGTGTAGGTTTGCTCAGATTGTGTATGTACCCATTCTAAACCGATCATACACGCCTGTACCAGCGGGAATGTGTAGAGATTATTTTGACCATGCCCCTCAATTTCTTTGGTGGGTGGGATTGCCTGATAAATTAAGCTCAGATCATAGTGCTCGGGGAGCGGTAGCTGGAGAATAATGCCCGATATGCCTGGATCACGAGCTTTATTTTGAATCAGTGTGAGAAATTCGTGGAATGGAGGTGTCTGGGGGAATTCGAGAAATGCAAAATCAATTCCTAAAGAACGTGCTAGATTACGTTTGATTCGGACGTATGATTGTTGCTGTGGTTGATCGCCCACGAGCACGGCAAGGAGTTTCACACTTTTACCTCTTGATTTGAGGAGCGATACTCTTTCGACTAGATGTTTGGTGAGCTCGTGCGCTATTTTCTTACATGGCAATATCATATCGACATTATACCAGTGTCGCGCCGACGACAACCTCTTCTTTGTTCTTAAGTCGCATTAAAATAACACCTTTTGCTGTACGAGATCGTGGTGGAATTTCTGATATACTGATTCGTACTACCTGACCTCCTGACGAGGTTATCACCACGCCCTTATGCTCCGGATCAATAAGTGCCACGAAAGCAACCTCTCCAAATTTATCATCGACTGACGCGATTTTTACCCCCTTGCCTCCTCGGTGTTGACCTTTGAAATTTGAGATAGCGGTTCGTTTGCCAATACCACGCTCGCCGATAACCAACAAAGATTTTTTCATATCTGAGGGGGTGATTACCTCCGCAGAAGAGATGGTGTCGTTTTCGGTGAGGTCCATCCCCCTCACGCCCATACCTGCTCGACCGATAGATCGAACCTCCTTCTCAGGGAACATAATAGCCTTGCCGCCCGATGAGGTGAGCATCATATTTGCTTTCCCATCGGTAAGGGTAACCCACTTTAGTTCATCGCCTTCATCCAGACGGATTGCGATAAGTCCGTTGGTCCGAATATTCTTGTAATCGGCGAATTCTGATTTTTTTACCGTTCCATTTTTGGTTATCATTACAATGTATTTATCGTTACCGTTCGACTCATGCTCTTGACCTCTCCCTTTGGCGGTGTCGGGTGCGAACGTCAGGATTGATGTCACTCGTTCATCTGGTCTGAGGGTGATCACATTTACAATAGCCTTCCCTTTGCTCGTTCGCGTTCCCACGGGGATATCCCACACACGTGTTTGGAAGGTTCGGCCGGTGTTGGTGAAATACATGACGAAATCGTGTGTTTGTGCGGCACAAATTTCGAGCACATCATCGCTTTCTTTCGTTTCCATGCCATTGACTCCTTTGCCACCTCTGTGTTGAGAGTGGAAGGTATCTCCTGCTACTTGTTTGATATACCCATCTTTAGTAAGCACAACGAGCACATCTTTGTTTTCGATAAGCATCTCGTCTGACAGTTCGCCTGGCTTTGACTTGATTACTCGTGTCCTTCGCTCATCTCCAAAAGCCGCTTTCACCTCGAGAAGCTCTTTCTTCACGACGGCAAGGACTTTAAAGATGTCCTGGATAAGCGATTCGAGCTTTTTGATCAAATCTCGAAGTGTTTTTAGCTCTTCTTCTATCTTACTTCGCTCAAGTCCAACGAGACGACGGAGTTGCATATCGAGTATGGCCTTTGACTGAATTTCAGAAAGTCCAAATTTTTTCATAAGCTTTGCTTTGGCTTCTGGCTCGTCTTTGGATTTCCGGATTATTGCCACTACCTCATCGATATTGTCGAGTGCGATTATGTATCCTTCAAGGATGTGTGCACGCGCTTTGGCTTCTTTGAGCTCAAATTCGCTACGTCGAGTGACCACATCAATACGATGTTTGACATAATATTCAAGAATTGGTTGGAGTCCCAATGTTTGGGGGACACCATCAACCAGAGTCACAATGTTTGTAGGGAATGAAGTTTGAAGTTCGGTATATTTGAACAGGTTGTTGAGCACTTGTTTAGGAGTAGCGTCTCTTTTGAGCTCTACTACAACCCGAATCCCGTCTCGATCAGATTCGTCCCGCAAATCAGATATTCCGGAGATTTTCTTGTCCACCACAAGGTGAGCGATGCGCTCCACCAAAGTCGCTTTATTCACCTGGTATGGCAGTTGAGTTATGATAATCGCAGATTTGCCACCTCTCAGCTCTTCTATATCTGCAACGCCGCGCACAACAATAGACTTTCTCCCGGTCGCATACATCTCTCGAATATCATTGGCTCCATAAATAATACCTGCGGTAGGGAAATCAGGGCCCTTGACATGCTCAAGGAGTTCGTCCAGAGTGGTGTTAAATCTTAGAA
>JAGOLU010000017.1:0-1187 GCA_017993865.1 Candidatus Woesebacteria bacterium | reverse complement strand
ATAGACTTTCTCCCGGTCGCATACATCTCTCGAATATCATTGGCTCCATAAATAATACCTGCGGTAGGGAAATCAGGGCCCTTGACATGCTCAAGGAGTTCGTCCAGAGTGGTGTTAAATCTTAGAAACGCTGCCTGCTCGCGCGCAAGAGGATCCGGCATAAGGAGCGTTCCGCTCTCTGCTTTATTTTGTTTCTTGGTTTGTACCGGTTCTTTGTGTGATTTCTTGAAATCTTTATAGCTATCTTTGTCCAGATCAGCTTTGTTGATCAGAAGCTCAATAGCATCTGCAAGTTCATTAAGGTTGTGTGGCGGAATTTTGGTCGCCATACCAACCGCAATACCCTCTGATCCCATGAGAAGTAAGTTCGGTAATTTGGCAGGGAGGTATTCGGGTTCTTGGAATGTGGCATCGAAGTTGTCTCGGAATGTGACCGTTTCTTTTTCGATATCAGCAAGCATTGCTTCAGAAACTTTATGGAGCTTTACTTCGGTATATCGCATGGAAGCTGGAGGATCTCCATCGATAGAGCCAAAGTTCCCTTGACCTCGAATGAGCGGATATCGCATCGAGAAATCTTGAGCAAGTCGCACGAGAGCTTCGTACACGGGTGAATCGCCATGGGGATGGAGTTTACCCAACACATCTCCCACAACGCGTGCCGATTTCACATATCTCCCACCCGCAACAATCCCCATTTTGTGCATCATGTATAAAATGCGACGATGCACAGGCTTGAGTCCGTCGCGAATATCAGGAAGCGCACGACTGACAATGACGGTCATGGCGTAGTCGATATACGCAGACTTCATCTCTTCGACGATACCTGAGGTAGAGATACCTCGAGATTGATCGCTGAGTTGCTCTGTTTTTGTTCTTTCTTTCTCGTCCATAGGTTGTTGGTGGATAAACTTATTTCTTCATTCCCTTTTTGATTTCGGCAAGCGCTTTTCCTTTCGACAGATATTTCCCTGTTTTGACCCACTTACCTTTTTCTAGCATTTTGTATGTGTCAAAGAAGTGCTTAATCTTCAATCTTGTGGGTTCGTCAATGTCCGCAATATCTTGTACGTGAGTATAAAAAGGGTCAACTTTCTCGACGGGAACCGCAATTATTTTTGAATCTGGTCCTTCTTCATCTTCCATCTCAAGCATACCGACTGCGCGCACTTTTATTCCAGTTCCAG
>JAGOLU010000094.1 GCA_017993865.1 Candidatus Woesebacteria bacterium | reverse complement strand
GGCAGGCACAGCCGACAAGAATAGTGACACTACGGGCAAAATATACCACTGAAGCACGAGAAAAATGACATTGTGGGGTTTCGTTTTGATATCGAGTTTATTGCGTACCATAATATCTACTATGGTATATATTATGAGCATTGAGCTTCCCAGAGTCAATATAAGCCCCGATATTTGCGGTAGAATAAAGCCCATGACGGAGCGCTTAAAAACAGGGTTGATAATGGGAGTCACCGTAGCGAATATGGTGAGTACGAAGAAGGAAGTGGGCCACAATAGATGATTAATCCCCAAATGGAGTATCTTTCTGAATTTGGGAAAGAATGGGATATGGGGTGTTGTCCAGAGTTTTGACCAAGAATATGCGATGTCCGAAACTCCCCAAGCCCATCGCTTCTCTTGCTCATATCGACTGATAAATGTTCGTGCCATTGACCCCGAATACACCGCGTCGCCATTTATCATGGTGTACATAGGCATAGTTCGCACTTTGGTGCCATGCAAGAAGTAGGCCTGGAGATGTACATGCCAGTCTTCAGGAATAATATCAACATCCCAATATCCGACATCCTGGATAAGCTTCAGACTCATCGAGTATGTAGATATTTGAATCAGATTGTCTGTATCCTCAAGACTTGCAAGTCGATAAATTGAAGACAAAGAAGCCTGCATCCTCACAAAGAACGGGAGTTGCCAGAAGTTATTGTACAAAAGTACGGGTGCCCAATAGAAGTGATATTGACGATCTTTGTCTGTGAGAAACGTATAGGTGAGGTACGAGAAGTAGTTTTTTGGCAGTTTGCTATCGGCATCGCAAATGGTAAGTAGTGTGTTGAGTGGATTATAGTTGCGGGGCACAACCATGCTTTCAACCACTTTTGTCACTGCCCATGTCTGGTTACTTGCTTTCCCGGGGATTTCGTTGGAAGAGAGCTCGTGATATGTAGCAATAATCTCGATCTTGTCATCAAACATTTGCTGAAGCAACCGCTCTTTTTCGGTAGCTTCAACCTCTCGTTTCTCAAACCCTAACACCACGTGGAGGTTTGATTTCCATGGATAGTCGTTCCTTATGATACATTGGATTGTTTCCGCTATCTTCTCGACCGATTCTTTGTAACAAGGTACCACTACGAGGTGTTGTGTTTCTTCGGCTTTTTTTCTTTCTTTCACTAACTTACTAAAATCAATAAGCTGGGCCTGACCGATTTTTCTATATGCTACGACTGTTCGGATAGCGTTTAGTGTCGCAAGCCTAAGGAAATTCAAATCAAAGGCAATAATGCCATACGCTACCACTGCGGGGTGGAAGGGAGAAAGCCACAAAGGGAGTGTCACAACAGCCCACGTGCTCATGGTGATGGCAATTTCAGCAAACCGAGATGAATAGATCCAACGCATAAGATTAATAAAGGTATTATAGAGGGAGATCCATCATAAAACACGTGACGCTCATATTCGCTCATCTGCCCAGTGAGAAATACGCTCTGAGAATAATTTATTTTTGTACACCTCTGCAAACCAATGGTATTTTGCCCATTATGTTGTTGTTTGTCGATGGTTATTAATATTACCATTTTTATGTTCTTGACTTTTACAGTGGGCTCCTTTACTATACACTTCAGCAATCTTGCATCGCTCATTTTATCAATTAATAACTAAATATTATGGCAGACGGAGTATTTCAGCGCACCAAACCACACTTAAACATTGGAACAATCGGACATGTAGATCACGGTAAGACCACTACAACTTCCGCTATTCATTATGTCCTCTCTAAAAAGGGACAAGCAAAATTCTTGAAATACGATGAGATTGATAAAGCCCCAGAAGAAAAGGCCCGCGGAGTCACTATTAACATTCATCATTCAGAATACGAAACAGACAAAAGACATTATGCTCATATTGATGCTCCAGGTCATGCTGATTACATCAAGAATATGATTACCGGTGCCGCTCAAATGGACGGCGCCATTCTTGTCGTTTCTGCTCCAGATGGCCCAATGCCTCAGACACGAGAACACATTCTTCTTGCTCGACAAGTCAACGTACCAGCGATAATTGTGTACCTGAACAAGTGCGACATGGTGCAAGACAAAGAAATCATCGATCTTGTCGAAATGGAAGTCAGAGACCTCCTTACAAAATACAAATACCCAGGAGATACAGTACCCGTAATTCGTGGCTCATCGCTCAAAGCTCTAGAGGACGACCCAGAATCACTCGCTGCCATTGAAAAGCTCATGCAGACCGTAGATGATTATATTCCAGAGCCAGTACGCGCACTCGATAAGCCCTTCCTTATGCCAATCGAAGACGTCTTTACCATATCTGGTCGAGGCACGGTGGTAACCGGACGTGTAGAGCGAGGTATCGCAAAAGTAAACGAGGAGCTCGAAATCGTAGGCATTACAGACACCAAAAAGACGGTCATCACCGGAATCGAAATGTTTAAGAAATCACTCGACCAAGCTCAGGCTGGCGACAACACAGGCCTGCTCCTTCGAGGTATTGAAAAAGACCAAGTTCAACGTGGTCAGGTCGTGGCAAAGGCAGGCTCTGTCACTCCACACACCGAATTCGAGGCAGAAATATATGTACTTAAGAAAGAGGAGGGTGGACGCCACTCGCCATTTTTCAAGGGCTATCGACCACAGTTTTATATCAGAACAACTGACATTACTGGTGAGATAGAGCTTCCAGCTGGCGTTGAAACAGTTATGCCTGGAGACAACGTTAAAATCAATGTAAAACTCATTTATGCAGTTGCGCTCGAAGAAGGTCTAAAGTTTGCGATTCGAGAAGGTGGACACACAGTAGGGGCAGGAGTGATCACCAAAATAAACAAGTAGATTTTTTAACATTCTGTCCGCCTCTTGATCGGGCGGACAGATCTATTCGTTAGATCAAGCACGTTTCCATATGCCAAAAGGTAGAATTCGTATCCGGTTAAAATCTTATGACTATCGTCTTATAGACGAGACATGTCAAAAGATAGTGACTTCTGCGTTGCAGACAGGAGCTTCCGTAAAGGGGCCCATCCCTCTCCCCACCAAACAGGAAATGTTTGTGGTAAACAAAGCTGCGTTTATAGACAAGAACGCACGGGAGTTTTTCGGATTAAAAACGCACAAGCGTTTAATTGATATTCAGAATCCGACAAACCAAACGATTGACACACTTATGCATCTTGAATTGCCTGCAGGTGTAGAAGTGGAAGTGAAGATGTAATCTCTCACTTGAGTTTATACTTATTTTGGGATATAATTCCCATCTTGTTTGTTGCGCATTAATTTATTTTAGATATGCAGCCAGTTTTAATTGTTCAGAAAGGTAAAACAACTCAAAAATACGACGCAAAGACACGTCGCATTCCGGTGACAGCTCTCACTGTTGATACCGTC
>JAGOLU010000016.1 GCA_017993865.1 Candidatus Woesebacteria bacterium | reverse complement strand
CATGTGGGGTATATCGGCGGTTACAGGCTATACCGGATGGATCGAATATAGCTGGTACGCACCATACTATTCTGGCAACGACATATACATCATGCTCCCAGGGAGGTCGGCAATATCTATGGGGGTAGCAAATCCGGGAGATAGATTTGGTGTACAACTAAGCAACAACAACATCGCATTCACCAAGTCGGCGGCTGGTTCTGACACATGGCAAACAATGTACGTCGCAAACGATCTTACCGCCGAAACAGTCAATAACACAACTCATTTTAGGGCTCGTGTAGCAGGTTTCTCCCAGGTATATCGCGCATTTGTGGGGACAAGCTGCCAGATGGTGGTAATACCCTCTGCCACACCCATTCCTACGGGAGCAGTGGGCGGACACCTCACCCCTTGGTATGCAACAGACATATCCACGTTCCCCGAATACGGATCCCAAGTCGTGTCTGATGAGACAGGAGAATATGTATATCTTACTGGTAGGGCGGCGATTGGGGGGCCGTGGGGATGGTTTCAGTCGGGAAATGGTTTTGTGCAGAAAATAAAAACCTCTGATCAGTCGGTGGTCTGGCAGAAAAGCATAGAGAGCAGTTGGGGCTACTGGGGAAACAGCGGATTGTACGATGTGAAGGTGGAAGGAAACGATGTGTATATCACTGGGTATAAGTGGTGGGGGACCCGTCTTTACAGCGCAAAACTGGGTGCAGCAGACGGGACAACCATTTGGTCCCAAGAAGACAACCTGGGCTGGTCGTGGTTTCCGTATTCAGGGCAGAGCTTTGACATGGACCAAAATTATCTGTACATTGCAAAAAACAGCGCATCAAGCGACTTCAAGACAGACTTCAGCATTGTAAAAAAATCAAAACAAACAGGAGCAACAGTCGCATCTCGGACGGTCGACCTTTCAGACGATTGGAATGCGGTAACCAACGTGGTTGTCGAGGGAACCTATGTGTACGTCGCAGGATATAGATCCTACACAAACCCCTATTGGTATATAGAAAAACTAAACACAAGCGACCTCTCTCTTGTGACGTCCTCAACCGGAACAAACGGTGTAATCGACATGCATGGGATGGTGTCAGATGGAACGTATTTGTATATTGGAGGATTCCAAAAAACAGCAGGTCTCACCATGTGGTCTAGTGCGCTAAAAACCCGCATGCATGTTGAAAAAAGAAAGCTCTCGGACCTCAGCTTGGTGTGGGTCTACGATTTCCCACTGGACTATAACTGGCAAGGAAGCACAACGCTTGCGCTTTACAACAATGAGGTGATTGTGGCAGGGAATGACCAAATGGATAGGGTTTCATGGTTTGGAAGTGCGTGGTTAGGGATAAATTTACGATTTGTCCGGCTAAGCAAGGTCTCTGGGGCCATGCTTAGCACTCTAGGATATGGCGGAGTTGCCAATATTGGTGGTCTTAATGTGAGCCCAACGGGGGAAGTATATCTTGCCTCAGCAACCACAAACAGAATAGAGACGGCGATCTTTAGGCTCAACGAGATACTCATCGCAGCCCCCTCTTTTGGCCTGAACGTGACGCAGACTGTACTCAACTCTCCTATCGTGCGCGGTGGTCCAATTCAAATCCGTGTAGACATCCAGAATGAATCTGCCGCGACAGAGGCAGCATGGGCATTTAGCTTTGCAGACCAAGTGCCAAACACCATCTTGGGGGTCGTGTGGGATTGTAATGTAGCAAGTACGGGGTTGCCTGTGGGGGACATGGCCGCGTTCCCTGCCCGATGTGGTGTCGTGAATACAGGAACAGGAAACACCATCTCATTCGCACATTCTTCGAACGCAGACCCCCTTATCCATCCTGGAGGGAAGCTAAGCGTTATCTTAAGTGGTGTGGTTGCTCCGAATGCGCCAGATTCCATTCAGAACATCGCGTCCATAAGCTCCTATCCTGGATGGGAAGCCAATCACTATTACACGGTAAACTTTATTAGTTCTCCGACCAATTATACGACGCTCGCTGACGACGACCCTTCCGACAACACATCCACCCTAAACATACCTGTTTCAAACTCGTCTACACCCACATCGGCCCTCAGCCCCACTCAAACCCTTACTCCTACTGTCACACCGACACCAACACCACCCATACCCTATATTCCATCTTGTCTTGACCAGGACCAAATACTTCGAGCGACGATCAATAGTCAAGAGCAGTATTATTGCGAAGACAACGACCCCTCAGGACACAACTTCATACTGGTTGTGAATGGAAACGTGGAGAAACTAAACTCCGCAGCCACGAGCGTCGAAAATGTGTCCTTCACTCACAAGGCTTCAATAAACGGACAAGAACTGGTAACCATAACCTTCACTCTCAAAGTACGTAATCCACAGGATGCCGGTTCGTTAGTGCCTCGGTCGAAAGAATATTCCATGACCGTGAGGATGCGTTAGTCTTTATACATCAAAACCTGCACATGCTGATTTCATCACGAAGCAATAACTCGGGTAGCAGCCTCATGGCGGTGATCATTATTACGGTGGTATCAATTACGGTCATCGGGGCGATTACCATACTAACCAGCCTCATTCTCTATTCCATGCTTGGCTGGCAAAGGAGTCTGGATGCCCAAATCGTGGCAGAGTCTATGACCGACGACCTTGTTTTGCGGCTTATTCGCGATCCCCAGATGACCCCATCCCCAAACGAAAGCATGGAGGTAAACGATGCAATAGCAACAGTGGAATACTTCCCCGCACAAGTAGCCGGACAACCAAGCGTTCTCAAAATCCGTGGCACGTCAGGTGATTATGTTCGCAAGACCGAGTTGCTTTATGTAATTGAAAATGGAAAGCCACACATTCTCTCTCGTCAAGAGACCCACTAACCTCTTTGTTCTTGTGTCCTCATGCCGTATACTATTTGTAAGACGGAGACCGTCTAATTTTTCTGTATCCGTTTTTTCGACATGAAGTTACCCATTCATTTACCAAGATCACAGACGATCAAACGACAAGTGGTTCATAAGAACGTGCTTTTCATTGACAAGACAAAGCTTACTTGTGTGGTACTCCCTGACAAATCGGTCAAAGAGTATATCTACCCCCAAGATATGGTCATGGATGGAGATGTAATGAAAAAGGATGATTTCCGCAATGCGTTCATTCAGTGGCTTATTGAGTCCGGAATAAAGGTCACCGACACCATTTGTATTGTGAACGCCTCTGCAGTATTCGCAAAAACAATCCCCCCAGATCCCAAAAATAAGACGACGGATGGCGCGGCGATAAACGCTTTTATTGACGTTGTCCCATTCCAGCATGTTGCCACGTTCAAACAAAGACTGAAGGACAATTCAGTGAAGGTGGTCGTCGCCAACAAAGACCTTCTTTTAAGTATCTTTCATGGACTTGAAAAATCGGCGAACAACATGTTGGGAATATTTCCCGAACTCAGCTTGACCGCCGAAGCCCCAACCACACCCCAGGAGGAAGATGTTGTAGAGAAGGCAAGAAAACATCTCATGCTCTATACACTAAAGAACTCTCAGCAATATATATTTGATATATTTCCCAGCACCCACAAATCACTCACACAAATGAGTGTTTCGGAGGCGGCGCAACAGCCCGTACAACCATGGGTAGTGGTTGCAGTGGTTGCGCTTCTTATAGCGGGGGGGGGAGGTGTCTGGTATATGCAGTACTATCAGGTAAGGCAGACGCAGATTGCACTAGCAAGAAAGAGAGCTCAACTGCTCGCAGAACAACAGTCGGTGCAGACCCCCGATACAGGTGCCCAAAAGATGGTACCCGTCTCTGCTGCAGATATGAGCACTCCTTCAGCGACCATTATTCCGACAGGCTCCGCATCCGAGTCGGCGACCCTAACCACCACCGACACCCCAGACGAAAGCCCAACCCCCCGGTTGATTCGAGTGCAAATTGTATACAATAGTCAAACTCAAAAGTTGTTCGACGATATATACAATAAACTCAGGCAAGCGGGGCAGTATCAAATAAGCAATCAATCGAGCGGCCGGGACACAGGAGAGAACACGCTTCTCTTATCTTCATCTTTAGATGCTGAATCTGTCGCGCGAATAACAAACGCCATTCAGGAGGTGGGCATACAAACCAACACAAAAGAAGCGGCAATTGACGGCTTTGATGCCGTCATTGAGCTCGGAATATACTCTCCTGTTGCTCCGATCGAGGACACTCCCACGCCTACTCCTTGACACAAGGCAAAAATTGCTCTACATTGTATATTGATTGGTTTATTTGAATTATTATTTTTAAACCTTTTTTCTATATGCAAACACGTTCTAAGGGTTTTACGCTTGTTGAGCTTTTAGTAGTTATTGGTATCGTGGGCATACTACTTGCCATCACCCTCGTTGCTATCAACCCAGCACGACAATTCAAGCAGGCAAACAATGCAAAGCGAACTGCAGATGTAAACGCAGTACTCAATGCAATTACCCAACTGAAAGTTGATGGAAAGGGAGCATTGCCGACAGGCGCAGTGATACCTGCTTCTGCGACCAACTTTGCAAGTGACGGCACGGCAACGGTAACGGGGCTTGAGGCGCTTTGCGCAGCGATGGTTCCAACCTATATTGCCGCTCTCCCCACCGACCCAACAGCCGTAGGTGCGGTATTCACAGATTGTAATAATTTTGACCTAGGTTACTCTGTGTCGGTAGACGCCGACGGTCTGAGAGTCACTGTCTCGGCGCCAACAGCCGAAGCACCAGATGGCGCGACACCACCAGTCATTGCGGTGTCACGATAAGGATTTGCGAAATAAGTTAATAAATACCCGCACATACGTGCGGGTATTTTGTTATACTTATTTATGATAGGCTATGTTATAGATAATCATTACCTAATTTCTCATATTCTCTATGCAAACACGTTCTAAGGGTTTTACGCTTGTTGAGCTTTTAGTAGTTATTGGTATCGTGGGCATACTACTTGCCATCACCCTCGTTGCTATCAACCCAGCACGACAATTTGCACAAGCCAATAATGCAAAACGATCGGCTGACGTAGCCAACGTGCTTAATGCCGTGACCCAACTCAAAGTAGACCTGCGAGGCTCACTCCCCACGGGTGTTGCCATACCCACAGGTGCAGTGGCATTCGCGAGCGCCACCACAGACATGACGGCATTGTGCAATGCGGTTGTTCCGACCTATATTGCCGCTCTCCCCACCGACCCAACAACAGGGGCATGGACAGATTGCAATACTTTTGATACGGGGTACAACATTTTGCAAACAGCAGAAGGGAGAATAACGGTCTCGGCACCAACAGCCGAAGCGCCAGATGGCGGGACGCCACCAGTCATTGCGGTGTCACGATAAGAGCAGGGGGTTATCACGTTTGGGAAGTTTATTCGCTATACAGATTTAATATGGACAACAACCAAGGCTTCACATTGGTAGAGCTCCTCGTGACTATAGGCATAGTTGCGATTCTCATGAGCATTACACTCATCGCCCTCAATCCCGAGAAACAATTCCGCAGTGCGCGTGAAGCCAAGCGCATGGCAGACGTATCGGTCATTCTTAACGGTGTATCCCAATATCTCATTGATCACAAAACAGAGGATATAATCCCCAAAGACAACATCTCTCGGTATGTGGCGGCGGGTATGTACAAAGGCAAGTGGGATTTTGCCCCCAAGCCGGTCCAAACACCCAACATTAACTTGTGTGACATCCTCACACCACAATATTCAGCGAACTTGCCCTCCGACCCCTTCCTTGACACTGAAGTGACAAATTGTGAGAACTATGATAGTGGATATATGATTACCGTGAACCCTTCGGGTCGCGTGATTGTCTCTGCGCCGTACTCCGAAATACAGCCAATCGTGTTGGTGCGGTAAACGAAAAATCAACACTGAACAAAGGCCTCACCACTTCATCAGACTTCAAGGATCAACTGAATCCAGGTATTCTCAGCACCTGAGAGGCAAAGAATCTGAAGATAAACAGAGCGAAAATCGTCAAGAGCAACCCTAACACCACATTAGTAAGCGCCCTCTTACCTTCGCGTATCTTCTCGGGATTGCCCTTGCTGAGGATAAGTCGAACTGCGGTAGCCATTACCAATATGGTTCCTACCCCGCCCGTAATGCTGATTATGAAATTGAGGAGAATCTGGACAACATTTACCGAAGCATTAGGATCGCTAAAGCTGCCGGTTGTGGTGTCAACCGAAATACAGCCCAGATCACTAAACATTCGACCAGACTCTGGGGCGTTGACCACTGAGTTGGTTTGAGCGGGGTCATAGTCCGCCATGAGGATAGTGTCACAGCGTTGGGTCGGGGCAGGTGTACCCTGAATATCGTAGAGAGCGGGCGTCTGAAGCAACTCATCTTCCTCACAGTCGACCCCTGATGCTGCCGCAGCAGGTGTGGGATACATACACTCAAAACACTTCTGCCAAATCCCTGGCCTGATGTAATAGCTTTCGTTGGTTGTCGACTTTGAAGTGTCCTTGCAAAGTCCGCACGCGTCACACTGGGCATAGCGCGCCGCTTGAGTCGCCATCGGCACAGTGAGTGACGCAATAAGGAACAAGACGAGAATGAAGAAAAATCTTCGCATATCACACTATAATATGTTTCTGTATCAAACTCAATAACAAGTGCTTCATCTGCTACAATCTTTTGTATGCGAAAGGCAATAATCTTCGTGATTTCTCTTGTTCTCATTATGAGCGCTCTCCCTCATATGACTCGGGCAGACGATTACGATCAAATCACCAAAGAACTTGAGGACACTAAACGACTCCTCGATCTTTCGGTATCTGCAACCAACACGAATGAACAGCAAATGAATAGCTTAAACACTAAAGTCGCTGATATCCGTTCACGAGTGGGAGCACTAGAAGAAGACTTACAGCAGAAAGCAAAAGAAATCGACGAGGGTGACGCAAACTTTGCGCAAACAGAAAAGATTTTGCGCACAAAGATTTCCGCACACTACAAACGTCTCATGACCCGCAGAATCACCATGGTTCAAGCAATCTTGTCCCCACATTTATCTGGAGCGATTGATGCGGCCGTATATCAACAACTCACTGTGGAAAAAGACCAAAAACATATTGTGCAAGTAGCACTCCAGATTAGAGATCTTGAGACTGCACAAGCCCTTCTAGAACGACACAAGACGCAACTACAAGGTATTAAAGATGAGCTTGCCAGACAAAGTAGCTTTCTCGCGGGTGAAGTTGCATCGGCTAAGGCATACCAAAAAGACTTGAGCACTAAAATAGCAGAGCTCTCTGCCAGACAACAGTCTATCATTGCCGCACGATCCGCTCAAGTATCGGCAAGCGTGGGTGGGGACGATCTCGAATACGATGACTTTAACGCTTCGCGAGACTACTCGCCAGAGTTTTCTCCCGCATTTGCGGTGTTCTCAATTGGAGCATATACCCATCGCAATGGTATGAGCCAATATGGTGCAAAAGGGAGGGCAGACGCAGGACAGTCTGCAGAGCAACTATTGGCGTTTTATTATCCGGGAGCGACTCTTAACAAAAATTATAACGTCCCCGCGACTATTGATGTAGAAGGGTACGGGACACGAAGTTTTGAAGATGAGTACATGAAGAGGATTTATGAGATGCCAAATTCCTTCCCGAAAGAAGCGCTCAAAGCACAGGCAGTGGCGGCGCGAACCTATGCCATACGTCGTGGAGGGACAATCTGTCCGACAGAATCATGTCAGGTCTATAAAGACCAAAACAAGGGAGGAGCATGGGAGGAGGCGGTGAGTGAAACACGAGGATGGGTCCTAGAGGGAGGTCCTTCTGCTCAATACTCCTCGACGACAGGCGGATACATCAACCCAGGCGGATGGGATACTATCGATGGCCAGGCGAATAATTTTATTGAAAATGCATGGGAGCGCAAAGCGAAATCTCCGTGGTTCTATAAAGCATGGTACCGAATAAATTATTCGAATAGTTCTAATAGTTGTGGGAGATCGAGCCCATGGCTCACCCAAGAAGAGTTTGCAGACATTCTGAATGCGTGGCTCGTGCGAGGGAAAGGAAGCTCAGACGAAGTTGGCAGAATTGTGCCAGTGACCATAAATAATTGTAATATCGGTGGATCTGGGGGCAACCCGTATAGCATGAGTGAATTGGCTCAAGTGGCAGATAACTATGGAGGGAGATTTTCCAACGTGTCAGGGATATCGGTGAACTACAGCTCAGAAGGAACCACGGGACAAGTAAACATTGATACGAACAAAGGCAGCATATCGATGTCTGGCGGTGAGTTCAAACAGATCTTTAATCTTCGTGCACCCGGATACATCTCCATCCGCAACGTGCTCTTCAATGTAGAAAAGAAGTGAAGCTCAATAATAATTACTGTTTGTCTGCGCAAAATAGGTGTCTTCAGATAATTCAGAATCCCGTAATTAGTATCTATGATCCTATGGGGTAGGTGTTGGAGTCGGAGTAGGGACAGAGATGCTTAAGGCAATATTCTTTACATTTGCCCCATTCCAAAGAATTTGAAGGTTCTGCACCACGGTGTTACTTGAGTATGTTGGGGCAGCCAGAACATTTATGCACTTGATAGAATTATTTTGCATGATAACCGGGGTGTTTGCCTGCGTAATACAACCACCGCCCGTTGTGATGCTGTAAGGGCTGTTTGTGTCACCTGTTATGGAAAGAGCCGAAATAGTGAGTGAAGACCCACCCACGTTGTATATCTGAAATGTCGCAGTCACCGATGAGCCGGCATACACCGTAGAGAAGTTATAACTATCGACGCTTGTTACGAGGTAAGATGTGGGCGTAGGCGTTATGGTTGGCGTATTGGTAATCGTTGGGGTAATAGTCGGTGTCATGGTGGGGAGGAGCGTTACGGTTGGGGTAATACTCCCGTTGGGTGTAGGTGTCAACGTCGCGGTGCTCACGGGGATTGTGGCCGAACCAGGTGTTACGGTGCCTGTTTTTTGTACAATATACGTTATTTGTGCGGAGGGTTTTGGCGCTGATGTGGGGATTTTAACGAAAGAATACGAGGTGGGTTGGATCGTTGTCTTCACGGAGGTCAGCCCACGAGTAGGTTGACGTGTGGGGAGCGCCACACTATCGCCAGAGGAATCTATGTATTGCACATTGACCTTCGAGCTTGCGGGTGAACTGAGTCGCTGTGACACAACAAACCCCACAATAAGCACGGTTATGACAAAGAACACGGCGATGGTAATTAGCACAACCTGAATAAACCTCCTTTTTTCTTCTGCTTCATCAACGAATGGGAGGAATTCGACAGGTGGAGCAGGGTCTGCGGGGGATCCTCTCGGCGCAGACTCAACAGGTGGTGTGGTGGGTACAGAGGGAGGAGTGGTCTCTGGTGAAGGTCCAAATGGTGGCAGAGAATCTCCGACAGTATCTGTTGACATAATATTAATTTTGGACAAAGTATATCAAAAGCAAGACGAGTTAGTCTTTCAAAGAAATAACCACAACACTTCTTATCCCACCTGGCGTATGCACCTGGACAATCTCTCCCACTTGCTTACGCAACAATGCTTTGCCGAGGGGACTCCGTACTGAAATCCTTCCGTGTACAATATCCGACTCGACACTATCCACCAGACGATATTCAAGTGTTTTCGAGCCGTCCCTCAGCTCAACTAGTGTGCCTATGTTAATCCGCTGAAGCACTCCCACCCTGTCGTGCGCCACGCGGGACGTGCGTAATAGTTTCTCTAAGAAACGAATCCTCCCATCAATACGCCGCAGCTTGCTTCGAGATGCTCTATAACCAGCGTTTTCACTCAGATCTCCCAACTCACGCATCCTCACCATATCCTGAAGAGCGGAGACTCTGTTTTTGACCAAATCATCATGCTCTTCTTTAAATCGAGCATATCCATCCTTCGTGAGAGTAGACATATTTTGTGTATGCTATCATACTAACCTATGAAGACTATACACGAACAGGAGTACAAAATATACACAGACGGAGCATGCTCTGGTAATCCCGGGCGGGGAGCTTGGGCGGCAATAATCAAAAACAACGATGGAACACACACGGAGATGTCCCAAGCCTACTCTCACACCACAAACAACAGAATGGAGCTTCGTGCGGTGATTGAGTCACTCAAGGAAGTGTCCGAAGGATCACGAGCAACCGTTGTTACAGACTCACAGTATGTAGCAAATGCAGTGAATAAAAAATGGCTCATGTCGTGGGCGCAACGGAACTGGCGAACCTCTCAGAAAAAACCTGTTGCAAATAAGGATCTGTGGGAATCATTTCTGATGGTCATGAAGAATCGCGAAGTCGTGTTCGAGTGGGTGAAAGGCCATGAGGGTCATGTCGAGAATGAGCGTTGTGACGAACTCGCAGTAAATGCTTACACAAAAGGTCCTTGGATAGCGGACGAGGGTTATGATTCTGCAACATCTACAACCTCAGGACAAACAAGTTTTCTATAATCTTCTGATTTCATTGCAATGGAGAAACATCGATCTCCTGCATTAAAGATTATCTTCTCATTTTTAAACATTGTTTGGTCAACATATACTTTAATGGGATTAGAGAATATATTTCCAAACGGGGGTATGCCTCCTCGCTGGATTCCTTGCGTAATTTCAGCAATTTCTTCTTCGGTTGCAAAACGAAAGCCCCGAAGGGCAAGCACACTCTTCACTTTCTTTGAGTCTAGCCTCAAATCAGCGGGGACTACAAGCATCACAAAACCAGACTCTTTACTTCTTTTCTCGATCTTCACTATAAGGGCCTTCGCTCCTTGGTGGAGCGCATAATCTGGTCTGACGCGCGCAGCATCTTCACTAGTGGTGACCGCTTCGTGCTCGAATGTCTCATACCACAAACTGTCTTTCTTTAGCAACTCTGTTATTTGGTTAGCGATTGAATGATACTGCATAGGTCGATCAAAAATTGTACCAAAGGAGCAGACGCTTTTTTCACTTTATTTTATTCAAAAAAAGCTGGAAATATTTGTTGAGAGTGGGGTAGAAATAATGTATGATGAGTAAGCACAAACGCCACAAAAATGAGGGCGGTGTGTTCGTGTATTTTTATGAATAAGCCGACCACTAAAAAAAGGCCTTTGGTGAAAGATGTCCTCTTTGGAAAGATGAACTTATTGCGGCGAGCACTTATTGTGTTGGGTATGTTACTCGGCATTACGATTCTTATCGGGTTTACCCGCTACTCGGATATTTTTGCAACGGCTCAATCGGTAGTGACTAAGTCAACCGATGCTGATTTCTCTCAAGGGACGCTATCAAACCTTCAGATTAATGGTTCTGGTGGTGGGGCATATCTCGATCTCACGGGAGGAAGTAATTGGTGGAATTCTAGTTATACATATAGAAGGCAACTAACCATTGATATAACGGGCAACGCTTCTCTCACAAGCGGATATACTGTTTTTGCCTCGATTGGTGGAGCAGATGCATCAACGATCTATTCTAATTCACTCACCTCAGGGGATGACTTCAGAGTTGTGTACTTTGATGGAGCAACGAGCACAGAGCTCGTTCGGGATGTAACCTCTTTCGCGTCGGGAGACATTAGTTTTTATTTTAAAACCCAAGCACTTCTTTCTGGCAACGACACCACCCACTACTTTGTTTATTATGGGTATGCTGGTGCGACGTCTCCCATCGTAGACAAAACTCAAGTTTATAACAACACCTATAATGCAGCCCTCTCGTCCAATGGGGGCATAGCAACAGCATCTGACATATACGCTTCAAACCCGATAACCCAGGTAAACAATGGTGTTGTGGGAGGAGGCGCAGGTTCAGTCGGCTGGGGTAACAACAACCAGGCTGGCTCAAGAGTCATGATTAAGCTACCATCAACGACCAAGGTATGGAAGGTCGAGCAGAGATGGGACGGCGACAGCACGGGTGGATGGGCAAAACCAGCGGGAACGTACTTTCCCACTTCATACAAAGTTCAATACACAACCAGCTCAGGTGCCGTTGCTTCGGACGCTTCAGGCAGTGTGAACTGGGATAGTTTACAAGTGAGCACAAACAGCCTCTCTGTGTCGAGAACAGACGCTTCAGGAAGTCCAAGCTACCCTGGAGTGCCATCTATCTCGGTTGACACCATAACAACAAACCTATCAGGGTGTACCAACTGTTGGGGAACAGTGCTCGCTAACACGTTCAAGCCGGTTGACGTCTTAAGCGTGCGCTATGCATATGGTAACACTGGGTGGGTGGGTACAATGGAGGAGTTTTATGTTTTTCCTATAAATGCCACTCAAGCTACGGTAGAGCCGACACTGTCTGTCGCTACACAAACCACCAACCTTGCACCTTCGGGATCATGGGAGTCAGCCACGAATTCGAACGTTATAGATTTGACTTGGAATGCTGGATGGGGTGACGGCACTGCAGGCAGCACCGCATTCTCTGCAGATATTGCCAACGTGAGCCCCACAAGCACCATAAGCTTTGCAATTCGTACAGCCTCTTCACCAGGAGGGCTCACAGGAGCGAGCTACCTGGACATGGGTACTGCGACAACAGGCACCTCATTTACCAAGACCAAAGCAGAGCTTGATGGTCTTGGTGTCCCCACAGGAACCAGTAGGTATGTGCAAGTCAAAGTTGTTGTAGCTCAAACATCAGGGCAGAACCCACAGCTTAACAGCTTTTCACTCTACTATTTGTCTGACAATACAGGTCCTTCAAGCAACGCGAGCAGCATTAGCATGCAGCGCATGTCTGGTGGACCATTCATCAGTCCGAGCGGGTGGACAGGGGGGTCACAACCTTATTTTTCATATACACAAGGTGTTGACCCTGAGTCTGGTCTCAAAGGCTACTGTATATACTTAGGTACTGACTCCTTAGCAGATCCCGGAACAACCAAAGGAATGCTCGGAACATCACCCGTATCAACCACCGGTTCCACCTGTCAGTTCATTGTCTCTG
>JAGOLU010000093.1 GCA_017993865.1 Candidatus Woesebacteria bacterium | reverse complement strand
AAATAGCGTCATTAAAAACAACCTCATTATTATCTCTTCGGTAATCCCTCCGTAAAATGAAGCGAGCAGCGTTTGCCAAATAGGTGCATTGATTTGATGAGTAGTTACTGCTGTCCCTAAAATGGTAAAAAGAGTATCCAATCCATAAATAATTGCAGCCACAATAATTCCAGAGATAATTGACTTTACCAAAATACTTTTGAGAACTTTGTGATAATTTCCCGTTGCGAGTATCGACTCCAGAAGTGGAAGTTGAAAATGTACTTTTTTGGTGAGTAGTAACCCGAAAAATATCAAGATCGAAAAAAGGACAATACTTTGGGTAAATTGAGCCAATATTAAGAATCCAATTGATATTCCGAGTTTGTTCAGAACATCTCCTTGTAGAGTGAGAACATAGGGAAATACACACAGAACACTCATTAAGCTAGCACTTAATAATATGAAAAACATCTTCCAATTTATACTATGTTTCATGCGCATTATTTTATCATAGGGCATATTTTTTGTTCCTGACAGTTTTTAACTTTCCCACACTATATTCCATGAACTATTTGTTAGAATAGCGACATGAATAAAACAAAAGTCACTTCAGGGATCGCAGTGTCTCTTGATGGGTTTACTGCGGGCGTGAATCAGAGTTTCGAAAAACCATTCGGAGATAACTTCGATCCAGATTTACTCCGTCGCTGGATGTGGGCTGAGCCGGAAAAGCATAAACATAAAAAAGAAATAGACGCTATTCTTGACGCAGGAGCATTCATCATGGGGAGCAATATGTTTGGACCGAAAGACAGGAGAGATAAGCCAGAATGGAAAGGGTGGTGGGGACCCAACCCTCCGTATCACGCTCCGGTCTTCGTGCTCTCTCACACTGAGCGAGAACCAATCGAAATGGAAGGCGGAACGACATTCAATTATGTGACTGACGGTATTGAATCGGCGCTTTCAAAGGCGAAAGAAGCAGCAGGAGATCGAGATGTGAAGATCGCGGGTGGCGCGTATACCCTCAATCAATATTTGACGGCTGGGGTCATTGATGAACTATGGCTCCATATCGTTCCTGTGACCATAGGCGCAGGTACACGACTATTTGAAGGAGTGCCTCATCTCAATCTCGAACCAATAGAAGTGAGTGGGACGAGTATGGTTACACATATCAGATACAGGGTTTTGAAATAGTTAGTGCATGGGTACCGCTAAAGAGCTTGCTAGTAGACTCTTCAGCCTTAGCCTCGAGGGTCGTTTTAACAGTAGACATTTTCTTCTAATCTCAGTTTTGCACCGTCTGAGTGCTATAATTCGTGATAATTATGTCTACAGGTATTGAGGCCACACATTATTTTGAACAGCTTAGGCTTATGCAGGAAAGCGGTAGCATACCCGATGCTGGGTATGACGATCCATTGTCTTGGCGCAATTTAGCGAAAATACAGAAGCTTGGTTTGGCTTTAGCTGTCTGCGATGGCAACGCTATGCGCAGCAGGCTGGTGAAACTAGCCCTGAACTCCTATGGAATACCCGCCATCGCCGCGGCAGTCGGAGACGTAAGTAAACAAGTAAATAGGGTTCACCCCCCAGATTCGGTAATGCGTTTTGTAGCAAGAGTGTACCCAACAAATCATGAGTTGGGGTGGCAGCCAGGTTTGATTAAGCGCGTTACTCCACTTATGTATGCTTCTGCGAGATATGTGCTGGTTGCCTGTGATCGGTCACACCTTTTGCCCTGGATGAATCCTAATGATGAGCGCCTTAATTTTGTAACAGCAGCTGATCCACAAGATGAAACCGAATATTATGGTACGTATTGTACGTTGATGGAGAATGTATCTCGATTTGTTGCCAGAGAGTACCCCAGGCATGTGTGGGTTACCACATCTTCTTACCCGACCAGGAAGATGTCAGATCAGTTGTTTCAAGAACGATCCCAACTGGATTTCAGCTGCATTCCATTCGGGTGGGACCATCCTTTGAAACAGTATGCAGCGCGTGGCCAAGTTTTTTAATAACCCTCCCGAGCCGCACAGTGTTTTGATTTCCTACACTATAATGAATACGTGGATATCCAAACCCTCAGACAAATTAAGAATCAGTTTCTCTCCGTTTTGCACCAAGCAGCTGTTGGGGAGCAAACATCGCTTCCCTTTATCAAACACCATTTTACAAAAGCCCCCCTCGTTACATCTGGAGATACGTTCCAGGCGTTAGTAATTGGGGGAAGCATTTGTCAAACGGCTACGATGAAAAAAGTAGGGCATGAAGTTCAGATAATAGAGCATAGTCAAGAACAGCAACCATCCTTCCCCACAAAGACAGACTTTATGTTATTTCTAGCAGCACACATCCGCCCAGAGGTCGAGGTGGTCACCTTGAATTTTGCATATCCGCTCACCCCTATTGTGCGTAGTGGCATGTTAGACGGAACACTCCAATCGGGCACGAAAGAAAATTCATTTGATGGACTCGTCGGGATGCAGGTGGGAGCAGAGATCGAAACACATATGAAGCGTGTTCATGGACGAACCATACGCGTTGCCGTCGCGAATGATATTATTTGCCTTCTTCTTTCGGGGCTTACTTATCATACGTGGGATACGATTGCTGCGGGAATAGTGGGGACGGGCCTCAACTTTGCGCTTTTCCTTGATGCGGATACTTTTGTAAATCTTGAATCTGCAAACTTCACCGATTTTCCTCAGTCTGAAGAGGGGAAAGCAATTGACCGACGCTCTGTGCTCGCTGGGGCTTCGTTGTATGAGAAAGAAGTCTCGGGTGCATACCTGTATAAACACTTCAACCTGCTCATACAGAAGCGGAATATTCCGTTTCACGAAATAGATTCAAGCGAACAGCTCAATGCACTCGTGCATCACGAAATAAAAAAGGTTGCCGCGCTTGCTCAAGAAGTTCTCGACCATTCTGCATCGCTCGTCGCTGCCCAGATCGCAGGGATTTTGGAATTTACCAAACGCGATTTACACTTTATTATGCAGGGGAGTTTATATTGGAAAGGGAATGGGTATAGAGAGCGTGTTACGGACCTCGTTGCTGAACTTGCGCCGGACTACCATGCATCGTATGAGCAGGTGGTGTACAGCGAAGTGATTGGCGCAGCTCAACTTGTTGCCTAATAATCTCTGATCAACCTGTTCTCTCGACATTGGTAAATCAGATTATCTCTATATTATTCAAGTATAATCATACATATGAGCCCATCATCTCAGACACTTTCTCTTGCTGATACGGCCTATACTCATGCTGTCGCGAATCTTCTCAAAAATCAAACGTCCTATGGCATGACGGCTGCGCGCCCTGCAACAGACATGGAAAAAGAAACATACGCATCTCTGTTCCCTCGAGATATTGGCGTCTCCACACTTGGTATGCTCGCATCAGGCAACGAAGAACTGATCGAGCTTGCCAAACGCTCACTAGTGAGTCTTGTCCCTGCGCAGTCTGACAAAGGACAATTCCCTCAAAATTATGTCCCCGAGA
>JAGOLU010000015.1 GCA_017993865.1 Candidatus Woesebacteria bacterium | reverse complement strand
CGAGGGCCGCTTGATGTGCTATCGCATCTATACCTAAAGCTAGACCACTTACAATCGTAACCCCTGATTGTGCAAGCTCGAATGCTATTTGATAGGTGACTGTTTTACCATAAGCGCTGTGTTGCCGGCTTCCTACCACTGCAATATGCACGGAATCAGAATTTGTCTCGGGTTCATTATCTTTATGAAGAGCAAATAGGCAAATAGGTGGATCTGAGATTTGGAGTAGTAGTCGTGGATACAGGGGAGAATATTGCGTTATTACGGTAATGCTTCTTTGGCGATATTCCTTAATAGTCTTATCAGGGTTAAATGAGTTTCGGAAACGAATGAACTGAAGAGTGGCGGTGGTCCCAATCGCATCGACCAATGACTTCTCCGTAGCAGAATACGCTTGTTCAGCGCTCGAAAATAGCTTCAAAAGAAGCTGATACCGCAATGGCCCGATTCCTGGAGCTTGAGAGAGACCTAAGCAATAATCTTCTTGGTATTGAAATCTCATAGGGTAGGTAAGTATTAGATTATACATTTTTTTCTTGTTACAATAGGAGGTGATACAGCCGCTGTAGTTTAATGGACAGAACAAGCCCGTCCTAAGGGTTAGATGGGAGTTCGATTCTCCCTGGCGGCACTATAATCCACTCTATGCACCAACATGTTCACCCCCCCTGGAAAGAGAGACGGTTTTGGCGAGTGTTCTCTTTGAGACTCATCGGGAATTTCATGATCTTTACCTCACTTTTCTTTATTATTAAGACGTTTTACGACCCGATGAAGTCGGAGGTCCGGTATTTTATTGACAATACTCTTATCCACAAAGCATATGTTGTCGAACAAAATGGCTTAGAGCCGATCCCCGTTAATAAAACACCAGTCCCTGCACGGAGTCAGTTAGCGAGCTTCTTTAATATACGGCAGGTCGAAACGATACGACCCGTGGATCCAAGCTTCTCTATTGTAATTCCTAAAATAGCTGCGAACGCTCGCGTAATCTCTAACGTTAATCCTGCAGACCAGTCAGAATACCTGGACAAGCTTAGGTTCGGTGTGGCACATGCAGCGGGCACTTACTTACCAGGTCAGGATGGGCATATCTTTCTGTTCGCTCATTCAACAGATTACGTATGGAACGTTAGTACGTACAATGCGGTCTTCTACCTCTTGTACAAGCTCAGTGACGGTGATGAGATAGACATCTTCTTCGAGGGGAAACGGCATGTGTACACGGTGATTGACAAGAAAGTGGTGGAGCCTACCGACATCCAATATCTCACCAATAAGACAGATTCAGAATTCTTAACACTTCAGACTTGTTGGCCACCGGGCACGACTCTCAAGCGTCTTCTTGTCTTCGCAAAGCCTAAAGTGCCCATCAAGTAGGAGCACAGCTTCTTACTTGATGCCCACTGCATAGAGGTCAAGGGAGTTGTTGAGGGTTGAATTGAAATTTGTGAGAATAAGCATTCTTCCATCTGAGGTAACCGCGAAGAAACTCTCATCATAGGGCCCTGAATAGAGTTTATTCTTGTTCAGACCATCATAATCCATGATGCTAATTGATTTTTCTTCGTTCAGCACGATATTTTTCGAGTTTGGATGAAACAGGGGATAGGCGTGTTGACGGGAAAGATCTTCCTGAGACAAGACCAAATAATTCCGATCTTCTCTTGTATCATAGGCATATAGAGTACCTTTTTCTATTGTGCGTATATCTTCAGTTTGATTGGTTCCGATTAGTGGCTGTTTGAGGACTGGCGCAAGCGTGGAGCTGGCAGTAGCTTCGTACAAAATACGGGTTTTATCAGGGGAGATATCAACAATTTTAGTGCTGTTTCCGATAAACTCTTTGACAAGTTGCTTATACCCGGCGAGTATAGGGGTGAGGTTAGCTCGCTTCTGCATGGACCATGCCTCGACCAATGATAGCGCTGAGTTAGTGATATCAAGAGGACTACTATTCAATTCGTTCAATCCAACGAGATAGGCTACATCGAAGCTGTCAGGGCTGACGTAGGTTGGGTCGAGCTGGCTAATAAGAAGAGATGGTTTTGTGAGGTAGGTTGGATTATAGAAAAGAATAGCCTGATCAAAATTCGGTGAGAAGAGAACATCATAATTTTGTGGGTTTACTTCGGTACCGAGCACATCATAATCTACAATATACGTGAGTGACGGGAAGAGTGAAACAGCCTGGGTACGTGGATCATAGACAAAGATACCAGCCTTATCTTCAGAGACCTGGCTAGGTTGAAGGTTGGGCGTAGGCGTTTCGGTGGTGACACTGTGGTTAGTGGTGGAAAAGAGCAGGACTTTCTTGCCGTCAACTCCAAACGGTATTGCCCTACTAATCCCGATGTTTGTGAGTGGGCTTAGCGAAGCATTGATAGGGTAGAGCGTTGCATCCACAGACTGAACAACCTCTCCCTGTATCTTAACCGTTTTTTTCCAGGGGAAATATCCATCTTTTACGATATTTATCGTGAATGTCCCTGGCTCAAGGTACAGACTCGTATCTGTTACCCCCTTCAAGGCACCATTGACAAATATTTTTGCAGATCGAGGCGATGAAGTTACGGCGACGAGCCCTCGAGAGCTCAATTCGGTATTATTTATGTCCAAACGATATCCGCGGGCATATCCGACGATAAGCACAACTGCCACGAAGAAAATGCATGCGGTTATGACACGATAAATCATCGCAATATTATAGCACGATCAGGAAGTGATACACACTTCACCTTGCAATCTAACAAAAGAATCACAAAAACCAAGGGCATACTCCCCAGGAGTATTGAGTTGGTGAACAAGCATCCTCCCAATGCGGGGAGTCATCATATAGCCACAGCAGTCATGGGTAGGTATAATGTGGTAAATGGACCCTCTACATACTGCTATTTCGGAACTGTTACGAAACTATCTTGATTGCAGCTATCCATTGAGTCCGTCTCAGATACACCAGATGATACCAGTTGCATGTAGTGAAGGAGAGGTGGTGCTAGCTCTCCAACACATGAGCAATATGAGGCTCATCGCTACCAGTCCAGCACCGCAATGGTATACGATAGCTCACCATGAAGCTATCTTCGATAAAAGACGAGCACGAAGGCCCATAAGCCTAAAAAAAAAAGAGATACTGCAAAGCTACACTCGGAAACTTGTGTGTTTTCCGTGGATCCAGACGATTCTCCTCACGGGGAGTTGTGCACTTGAAAACGCTAAAGAGAGCGACGATATAGATTTGATGATTATCACCGCACCAGGGACGATATTTATCTGCCGTCTGTATGCATTTTTTTTGGCAAAAATGCTCGGATTGGCTCGCAGGCGCTTGGTCGATACTCAACCCGACTCCATTTGTATTAATGTGTGGTTGGATGGGGACAACTTGACCATTCCTGTGAGCAAGGTCAATTTGTATGGAGCGCGTGAGGTGGCAAATGCACAGGTTGTCATCGATAGGAACAACACCCACTCAACTTTCCTCAGTAGCAATGACTGGATTCGGAATATGCTTCCGAATTGGAAGGGCGCGCCTACCCTAAAGAATGACTTGAGGCTTCAGAGAGACCTTGGAAACGCGGCATTACGGCAAGTCAATCGAATTCTGGGGAAGATGCAACTTTGGTATATGCAAAGTCACGTGACAAATGAGGTCGTTAATCAAACTCAACTATGGTTCCATCCGAAGCTTCGGCAATGATGTCACCAGTATTATTGGTATAATTAGGTGTCCGTATGCCGCAGTGTTGGAACTGGCAGACAAGCACGTCTCAGAAGCGTGTGGGTAAAACCGTGTGGGTTCAACTCCCACCTGCGGCACTTGATACGAGATGATAGTAATATGGAGGTATCGCATAGCTCGGTCCATTGCGAGGGTTTGCTAAACCCTTGAGCCGAAAGGCTCACGTGGGTTCGAATCCCACTACCTCCGCCATTGTGAAATATCGTCAGTTTTGTGCAGATCTTTGAGGTATAAATAGGGAAGTTTATAGCTTACTGACGTGACTTTACCATCTTGTATAGCAGAGTTCCAAAGTACGGATTTTAATAAATCTTCTTTTACTTCATCATCTCCTTCATGGAAAATCTCCGCTATGTTGCAGAGCCCCATTTTAAAGCTTTTCACAAGTTCCAAAGTAATCTCTGGGTCAATAGATTCGGTTTTTTGTATCTGGGATTGAGCATCTGCTTTGAGCTTGGATAATTCCTTCATTTTCAGATCATATGCTTCTTGTGTGATTTTGTCAGTTAGAAGTAAATCCAAGAGTTTACCCATCTTGCCATCCACGGACTTGAGTTCGGTTTCAAGGTTAGCGTGAGTCATGGTTCCAAGCTCATTCCCATGTCTCAGGTCTTGCGCGTATAAACCTAGAGATATATTTGCAAGATCTTCCCGTAAGATGAAGGGCGTGAGTAGTCCATACAATAACTGCTCAACACGATCTTCGGGTAAGTACTTACGGTGCTGGTCACACATACCTTTTCCATTGGTGCAGTAATAGTAGCTATACCGCGATTTCTTCCTTGTTGCAGTACACGCACAGTCACAAACCGCACAGGTGAGATAGCCTCGGTATACAAAGTGACGTGTTTGTTCTCTCCCTAGATTTTTGTTATCAAGTCTCTTTTGTACTGTTTCAAACACTTCTTGTGAAACTAACGGAGTATGGATTCCGAGATGCTCTTCTCCATTAAAGTGAATTATGCCCATATATGCACGGTTACGGAGTATGCGATGGATCACTGAACAAGAAGCCTTTTTACCTTTGGATGTGCGGAGTCCCTTTTTATATATTACATCGGTGAGACGTTCCAAAGAATACTCACCGGTACTATAGAGGCGAAAGAGTTCTTGAATAAGAGGTGCAGAAAGAGGATTTGGTATAAGACTGCCTTTTTCGTTTGTATACCCTAGAAGCTTTCCGTTGAATTCCCCTCGTAGAAATTTAGTACGTTGTCCCTCTTTTACTTTGATGGAAAGTTGACGAGAGTATTCGGCTGCGAAAACACCTAACATCTCAAGTTGCATGATGTCCTGCATGGTAGAGTAATTCTTGTCAGGTGTGCGGATTTCTTTTATGTATCCCGCCTTAAAATACTTGGTAATTATTCCAGACTCAATGAGATTGCGACTGATTCGGTCTACGTGGGCAACGATCAAACCATTAGTTTCATGTTTCTTGAAACGTTTCAGCATCTGGGTAAATTCGGGTCTATTTCCGTCATCTGCGGCACTTTTGGACTCAATAATGATATCTACCACATCAAGACTATTGCGTGAAGCATACTCAAGCACAATGCGTTTTTGAGTTTCCAAAGATTGCGCTTGCTGGCGTTCACCCTCTGATGATTTTCTAAGATATGCAAAGTATTTCATAGAATAACCTCCTTTTCTGGATAGATGTTGCTTTGGAGCGTATTATATATCACATCTAGCTGATCTTTCTCCAAATGGAGCGTTTTATCCGTGTCTCCGGGTAGTTTATTATAGTTTACGGCCTTACGTCGTGGTAATCTGATGCATGATCTGCTAATGGAATAACGCTTTTGGAAGAACTTAAAGGAGTTTGACGAACTACTATTCTGCTTTATGCCTTTCACGATGTAGTCTGAAATGTAGTGAGCAATCCCATTCTTTGATTTCACTTTTTCCACTCTCATAATATGACCTCCACCCACATGAGTCCATACCTTCCGTATAACTTGAATAGGTAGGTAATAATTGAGGAGGATATGGAGGTGTGCATTTCCATTTTGCTGATACTCAACCACCCACACGTATCTCAACTTCTCATCTTTCTTACTAAGGTCAATTACGTACTCCTTTTTGCTCTTCTTAGGAGTATATGCAAATGTACTTCTGCTTATGATTGTCCTGAAGTGGTTAAAGAGTTTTGTGATGTATGTATGCGTGTCGTTCTCGTATTCAGATGGAATCTTTTTCGGATCTAAAGTTAGCGTAAGAAAGTGCGTCAGGTTATTCAAGAGAATCACATCGTGAAGTACATATTTAACCCGAAGCGCCTTAAACAGTTGACAATCCGGGCATCTCCATGAGTTGCAGGGTACATACGAGTAGTTAACTCTTTTTTTCCCATCTGACCCGGTCGTTATGTAAGCTATACGGTTGCTCTGGCAGAACTTAGGAGGACTAGCCTTCGTTGAAAAGGATTTCCCCCTCATTTTAACCTTAGACTCATAAATTGCTGTCTTAACACTTTCCTGTTGAGATGATCTAATATTAGTCAAGAATAGAGTCTGGCTATCGCCAGCCTCAATCTTGGGCATAAGAAGATCGTACTGGTTAACTTGGCCTCGTTTTCTCACGGGAGAGTTTTAATTTATAGAAACGTGCCAAGGCGCGACCAAGGTAAAACAAGCTGTTACAACATTCAAGAAGTTGCTCTTCTGAAAGAGAGATGTTGTGGTTCTTTAGGTAGTATTCACGGACTTCCTCTTTAAAATCCTGAGGAGAAAATGCATGGGTGAATTGGAGTTTTTTTGTCTATGGACACAACAGTGTAGGTGCTTATCCTCAAAATACTACAAATTGATGAAGAAACAAGTAGATCAAAATAGCTATAAGATAGTCATAGTACTTAGAGAAGCTTGCCGTTCTATACAAAATGCATTTTTTTAATTTACGATCTTCTGTTTGGAGGAATCCTCTTCAATGAGGTGCATCTTCATGTCTATGGGGATTTTATTAGCCAGTTCATATTTTCCTCCAATCTCCTTTTTGTAAATACTCACATAATACCTTCCTGGGCCTGATGCCTGTAAGCCATTTACCGTTAATATTGACCTCATTCTTTCTTTCATTGGGGGGAACGTCAACAGATTTTCGTTTGAGAGAAGAACTTCACCTTTTGGACTGATATATTCAGTTTTTATTGAGACAGATAATTCATTATTTAATTTATCTTGTGCTCTGGTCCAAAGAGATACGACTTTTAGTACTGCAGGAATATTAATTCGAGCGTTTTGTTCAGCAATTTTTTTTGGAAGAGTAAAGGTAAATTCTTCTATTATGTCAAAAATACTAAGGTTATTCGTAGTCGCATCAACCACAGCGTTTCCTGCAATAATTGACCAATTATGGTTTACTAATTGAGACATATTTTAATTTGAGGCATATTGATAACTATTATCTGCTTTATACGCTGTGTGACTTTGATTTGTGGGATATGGAAGAGTGCGAACTGGTTGTGGTGGAAAATACGTAGCCACAACAGTAGTACTACGACAATGCATATTAATCAAAAGGTTGGGATCATCCCTCATGAATTCAAAAACAGGCATAATGAGATTAGTATGAAAGGCCTTGGCCATTTTTACTAAAAAAGAAAGTGAGGGTAAGCTCACACCCCTTTCAGCCCTTGCTATGCTCGTTTGCCGTGTGCCTATTTGGTGGGCCAATTCTACCTGTGTCATGTTTCTAATCATTCTGGCGTTCTTAATCATATATCCCAGCTCTACAGCCAGATCGTCATTTGAATATTCCAGATTGTAGGAGTTAACATCAAAAACAAATTCTTTTGTGTTTAACCTTTTCATATTATATGTTGGGAATAACGTTTAATGGCAAGCCTAATATCTCTGGGATTCAATTTATTTTTCTTTTTATGAACTATATGCAATAAGATGTAATCTTGCCCTTGAATACCAAGAAAAATTCTAAATATATGTTTGCCAAAGCCACACCTATATTCCCATACTCCTGAATCACGGATCTTCTCAAGCCAACCATTTCTCGTCAGTTGTTGAAAAGTAAACGAACTGAGTCTACTAATGTCTCTCTCAATCTGCATTTTTTGTTTCTGATCTTTAATTTCTCTTCTAATGAATGACGCAATACAACTTTCTCCAGACCTGTCGCGATGTTCTACGATGCTCATATGTTAAGGTTGCCTCCACATGTTACATGAGAAATGATAATCTGGAGTATATAACAATTTTGTTATGTTGTCAAATTAAATATATTTCTAGTGTATGTTAATCGAGCATGCTGGTGGCGGAATGCAGATTTTTACCTGCATGAACTGCTCCAATATATTATCTCAATTTGGAGGCGCTGAGGGGCTATAAATAACCTGCAAAGGCTGACTCAGCCACCACAGAATCAAGACAACTAAACCAAGTAGCACAAACGCAGATATTAGTGGATGATGGGTTAGCCAATGGTCTACAAATTTCTTCATTATTTATAAGTATAGCAACATAACTCCAGACTAGTGCGCTTAGATACCTATATGTCATTCAGATAAACACATACCAACTCCCACGCTTCCTACCATTGTGAAATGTCGTCTATGTTGTTCATGATATATAATCAATGGTGGTTCGACAATCTTGCAGGATTATCGAACCAATCACCAACCATTATCAGCTGATGTCATCAATAAGAGCTAAAGGTGCTAGCTCTTGGATTCTTCGGGCGGAACGTATCGCTGAGGCCTTCTCTGTATAGCCTTCACTGATAGCAACAATTTCCCCGTTTGCAGCCTTCAATCTCCACCTATAATCAGCAGCTTTGCTGAAGTAGATCTCGAATTTCGCCATAGGTATGGGTAAATTTATAATCGTACGTAAGGATTTGTCTGATATGCTTACATACTTAATGCATAGCTTACATCACTTCCTCTTCAATGTCAACAGAGCTTACACTCTTGACATACTTTGTAAGAAGGTGCTACAATCTATCCATGGACAAAAAGGATATAGGTGAAAAGATAAGACAAATACGTATGCTCAAGAGAATCTCCCAGGGAAAATTGGGAGAAGAATTGGGCAAATCCCATGCGGCCATATCTGACATAGAGCTGGGGAAAACCGAACTTACTGTAACGGACCTAACCAAAATTGCTACATTTTTTAATATTCCCATCACGGAAATAGTTGGGAATGAGGCAAGGAAAAAAGGTCCTAACGTACAGTTCAGAAACGAAAAAAACATCACAAAAGAAGAGAGACAACTCGCAGACGAATTCCTGAATGAATTTCGAGATTTTTTACAAAAGAGACGTGTAAATGAAAAATCAAAATAGAGAAAAAGCGACCCATTTGATAAGGATGGCGAAAATAGTAAGTGCTCCGGTTGACCTTCAAAATATTGCTTCAATATTGGAGTTCGAGATCATTCCTTACACTTTTCCTAGATCGACCAGGGGGCTAGTGATTATAGAAGATGGGATAAAAGTTATAGGAATCAACAATAAGGACCCTATTTATAGACAGCGATTTACCATAGCTCATGAACTTGGTCATGTCGTCAATGGTCATCAGTATGTGGAAGATGAATATGAAAAAGGTATGAGTCGTATTTACACCAAGCATTTTCAACAAGAAAGAGAGGCTGATATGTTTGCGGGCGAAATACTAATGCCAAAGGATTTTTTGATTAGTGATCTTAATACCCATGGTTTAAATGAAGAGCTACTTAGAGATAAATATGTTGTAAGTTCCACCGCATTGTGGTTGAGGCTGACTACGCTTGGTCTTGCAGAAAAATACTCTGCAGTTAAATGGTAGCTCTCTGACAGAAATAAGTTCCAACTAAGTCCCACGCTTTCCGCCTCCGCCTTGCTGAAGCTCCGACATGTTATCAGAGCGAAGTGGCCTTGAGACTGCGATCAAACGAATGGTACCTCTTTAGTTTAGTTTGTTAGGCATGTTAATAAAACAATGCTAAAATAAATCTATGAAAAAAATCACACCAAACCTATGGTTCGACCATAATGCACAGGAGGCAGTAGACTTTTATCTCTCAGTCTTTCCTGATAGCAAGATTATCTCGACTGTTTACTATCCGAAAAGCACAGAGGAAGGTTTGGCCGACTTTCAAAAGGACCTGGCAGGGAAAGTGCTCACTATTGATTTTGAGCTCTATGGTAGCCTATTCGTAGCCATAAATGCTGGTCCAGAATTTAAATTTAACGAATCGATATCTTTCTTGGTTTCCTGCAAAGATCAAGCCGAGATTGATTACTACTGGGAGAAGCTGTCTAGTGTAAAGGAATCCGAACAATGCGGATGGTGCAAGGATAAGTATGGTTTGAGCTGGCAAGTTGTGCCTGAGAGCATGGAGGAACTTATGAAAAACCCAGGTGCTTTTGCCAAATTGATGAACATGCACAAGATTAATATAGCAGAATTCATATAGGCACAATGCAGGCATCCCGAGCCTTCTATGGGTTTGGGTGATGTAACATTGATGTGTTGGGTATCATTTCATAGAATACGCTTGACTCTCCTTGTTCATTTTGATACATTGAGTTGATTAGAATTCCAATCTATTTTTCTTATGGCATCGATCTCCAAACAAACAATACTCGCAAGTATCGCGGTGGTATACATGGCTGCTTCAACTTTTGCTGCAGTCAGGTTCTACGATTTGTATAAAACATACGAAGCAAAAGTGCCTGTTTCAGATAAAGAAGCAGAAAAGGAAACAAGCATGTTGGTCACCCAGCTCAAAAAAATCATGGAAGTTCCGAACGAGACTCCTGTTGTCGCAACTGTTAAGGATAAAGAAGCCCTGAAATCGCAACAAGCATTTTTCGCCCAAGCAGAAAATGGCGATAAACTTATCGTCTTTCAGACAGCACGAAAAGCAGTATTATTCCGACCGTCTGTTGGTAAGATTGTAGAATCAGGACCTCTTATCACGACACCGACCCAACAACAGCCCCAGACCATCAAGGTGGCCATCTATAATGGAACGAGTCAATCAGGGGCAGCAACTAAAGTTGAGGATAGTATTAAGAAAGCGGCAGGTGCGCAAATAATCACCTCTGTAGCGAATGCCAAATCTAAAGATTATGCTAAGACTCTCGTTGTCGACGTGACTGGCAACAACGCGCAGTCCGCGGCTGACGTGGCTAAATTCCTCGGAGCTGAAGTTTCTACGCTTCCCGCAGGCGAGGCAACACCTGATGCAGACTTGCTGATTATCGTAGGGGAGAAATAACTCTTACAGCTATTTGATGAGGTGTATGTTTCCTATGCCTAAGCTCTCGTCCGTTCGGACAATCATCATTCTCCTTGTGTTGTTGGGCGCAATATATGCGCTAGTTTACTTCTATCGGTCTGGAGAAGCAGCTCACAGCAGGGCACAAGAAGATGTGCGCGGAGGTTCACAGATACTGGAGGCTCTAGGCAAAAGTATGGTGCTCCCCGCTGAGCAACCTAAAATAGCGACGGTTACTGATGTAGCTCTTCTCAAAAAGAAATCTGGTTTCTTCAATAAGGCAAAGAAAGGCGATGCAATTATTATGTATTCGGATAAGGTAATTATTTTTGATCCGGACACCAAAGTTATTGTCGACGTGGGGCTTTACCAAGACTCAAAGAACACTACCATGCCATAGGTGAATGATAGAATAAACTTAAGCACTACTTTTTGAATAGCATTCCCCTTGACAGCAGGCAATACATAATGCTACTGTTAACATAAGGGTCTGTCCTCGGCCTGTGTTGTTAACTAAGATTAGAATCGATATATTTTAAATATGATAAGCGAAAGAGAACAAAATACACCACAGAGAACAAGAGTTCTTCTTTCGGCAGTTGTCCTTTTCACCCTCGGACTTACTCTTGCTAGTTCGGCTCACGCTGCCAACTTTTCTAACCTTGGGATGCGTCACTCTCGCATGGCTATCTCTATCGTGGCAAGTGGCACTGACCCCATATTGGTTATTATGCGACCTGCAACAGTAGGGACAGAGCTTTCGATTGGCATATCATTTGCTTCTGGGTATACGGTCAGCGGAACTCCTGCAAGCATTACAGTGAGTACTGCAAGCTTGCCCGCAACCTATCATGGTCAAGCTGTTACAGCACTTCCAGGTATTGGCGCTGCTGCGACGGCAAGTTCTGGTCAGAATGTGACGTTTGCCGCCACTGACATGACTGTGGGAACAACATACGGCTTTTATATCACGGGAGGAATCACCAATCCGGGGACCACGGGGCAGAAAGTAACAAGAGTGTCAACTCACACCGATGGGACTCCCGACTTTTCTGCCTACACGGATGCCATCGATACGAGTCGCCTCGCCACGTATATCGTCTCGGATAACGGTGGCGCAACAGACAGTGACCAGATAGTGATTACTGCAAGAGTAGCACCGACCTATACGCTCATATTAAGCGCTCAATCGATCACGTTAGACACTTCTTTGGCTACGGTCGAATATCCAGGTGGTCCCCAAAACGGCGCAGTGTCTGGTGTTACGGCGACTGCCACAACCAATGCAAATAATGGCCATGTCATGTGGATGAAGGCGAATTCAAATTCAGGTCTCACATCTGCTGTTGCGGCGGCATCTATCGCGTTCGCTGGTACTGCGGCAGATGCCACTCCTACCAGCTTGTCTGCAGGCACTGAAGGAGTAGTGGTAGATGTGGATAGCACTACTAATGGTTCAGGTAGTCTTACCATTGCTGCAGAATTTAATGGAGCATCAACCTCAGCCGGAGGAACACCGAGCACAACATTCCAAGAGATAGCCTCCGCAACAGGACCTGTGGGTGGGTCGGGTGACGTGGTTACCATACTGCCACGGGTGGCCATTGCATCAGCGACAAAATCAGCAGACGACTATACAAATACATTGACCGTAATAGGTGCGGGTGATTTCTGATAAGCTTATTGCGAGATTGATTGATTTTTCATTCTAATAATGTAATAATGATACGATATAAGTAAGAGTGACCTATTTGTATATGATAAATACCCCAAGAAACCCAAATCAAAGGATGCATAAAATCGTTGGCATACTTTTCGTAGTGGTCTTTCTCTCAGGTGTGTTTGGTCAAAACGTGGAAGCTGCCAACTTTAGCAACGTTTCCATGCGTCATTCTCGCATGGCAATCTCTCTGGTAGCAAGTGGAACTGATCCCATACTGGTCATCATGAGATCTCCGACCACCGCAACCGAGGCATCAGTCGGTATATCTTTCGCGACTGGGTATACGGTCAGCGGAACTCCCGCAAGTATTACGGTGAGCACGGCGAGTTTACCCGCAACCTATCATGGTCAAGCCGTTACAGCACTTCCGGGTATTGGCGCTGCTGCGACGGCAAGTTCTGGTCAGAATGTGACGTTTGCCGCAACAAATCTTACGGTTGCCACTACCTATGGTTTCTACATCACGGGAGGTATCACCAATCCGGGGACCACAGGGC
>JAGOLU010000092.1 GCA_017993865.1 Candidatus Woesebacteria bacterium | reverse complement strand
CTGATCATCGGAGAAAGTTTTTCTTTGGTGAAAACATATCCCACACTCAGCAACCGTGTACCATACGCAAAGATCACGTACAAAACAACTGTGGCAGACTCTATGAGCATAAGGTAAGGCCAGAAGATAAAAGGGTTCTCGGAAATAATATACCGAAGGCGGGCGATGCGAGGTAGCGGAAATAGCTCTGGATCTTCAATCATCGGATGAATTGTTTTAAAAGGTTCCAGGCTAAAGACACCCCCCTTCCCTATCGAGTCAAGCGGGTTATAGAATACAAAAATTGCAAAAATACTCACTAAGCCCACACCAACCAACAATACAATCAACCGTCTGGGTTGAATGGTCTTTTCTAGAGCCAAACTCAGCAGATAGAAGCCGACGAGAAAAGTTCCTATTGCCCCCCCATAGAACTTACTTCCCCACATAAAGAATGTAATGAGAATAAGAGCAAACGTCATTTTTTTGTTTCGGATACCGCTTAACAAGATGAGTATGAGAAGTTGAAAAAATATGAGTGACAAGGCAAGGGTGGGATTGATCATATATTCTCCCGGCTGATTACTAAACCAACCGATGTTATGTAGAAACAATCCTGTGTTTTTTAAACTTAAGAGATACGTCAGTCCGCTGGAGAAATACGAGAAAAACAGGAAAAATGGGATGGCACGACGGTCTTTGGTGAGTTTTTTGGCTATTTGAATGGTGAAAAATGTATACGCTATAAACCAAGAAATCGGTAATATAACGTAGTATCCAAAATTCACCGGAACACTCAGGCTGGCAACAATACCCAGCAATGCACTGTACAAAAAGTGGTAGTTTTGGAGCGTTGCACCTGCATATATGGGCATACGGAGTGGAAAAGTGTCGAAGGCGACCTTAGCCAATGACATCTGCCATAAATCATCCCGCGCACGATACATGTCTGCAAAAAATATTCCGCACTTGCCACTAGCACACTCATGCAGCCACCCATGTGGAATTACAGGTAACATGAGGAAAATGAACCCAATGAGGATGATAAGAATAGAAACTAACGTAGACTTACGAAGTCTGACTGATGAAATGCTCATAAAGACTCGACAATACTGAAGAAAAGACTATTTATTACCCTTTCACATACACTGGTCTCACCAGCTTTATTCCCAAATCCGCTAGTTTTGATCCAAAACTCAGCAAAAACCCCATAAATAGCAAGAACACTCCCAAGTTTGCAGGTTCATTGAGCACCTCTGCAGGGAGTATTTCTGTTGCATTTGCAGATTCAGCGGTCGGTTGGGAGCTGCCAACGCCTAAGTTGAACTGTTTCTTAAGTGCATCCAAACTCGATGTGTCAACTTGAGGGGCTAGTTTAGTGAGGTCAATTTTGATGCCCGGAAAGTTAAAATAGTGCATTGGCTCAGCCTGTCGGGTAAAAACGCGATACACTTGGAAACAACTCAGGAGCATGATCAGCACGCCGAGCGCGATAAGCGCGTATCCAACCAATAGATGGGTTACTTCTTTTGAATCCGTTTGCATATGAAAAATAGTAGCAGTAAACAGTAATGGTAGCAAGTATATTACCTCTTCTTGTTAGTTGCCACTCTTCCTGCTACTATAACGCTCCTATGAAATATGTCCTTGCTCCGGAGATCAAAGAGCGAATTGATGTGCTGGTTGAACAGATAGAATTCAAGCATGTGCAGCGTGACCGCATATATTGCATCCGAAGTCTCGATGCGAAGACTCGCGCAATTGCCCGCATTTGGGGCTTTAGCAAGATCTTTCATGAAGTCGCAGGTCTACCGGTAACATATATCATTGAAGTGAATCGAAAACGGTTTGACAAATTGGACTATCGTGAACAGACAAAAGTGCTTATTCACGAATTAATGCATATCCCGAGTACCTTCTCTGGGGCTCTGCGTTCACATAAAGGAAACGGCTTCCATATTTGCGACCGCGAAGTGGAGAGACTCTGCAGGAAATACAATATTTAGGAAATGAGACGAGAGAGAAAGGAGAATACCTGTTTTTAGCAGACGATGTGCGTCACTTCATCGCCATTTCTTGCACACGTGTGTATGAAGAAATTTCCTCTTTGGTAAACCACAACGGTACTTCGAATTTTGCTTCGTCAAGGTTGCCCGACGCATGCATCAGGTTCTTGATTGGTCGTTTGCCAAAATTCGCGAGTGCCGAAGAGTCGTATGAAAAGTCTCCTCGAATCGTGCCGGGAGCAGACTTGAGCGGAAGTGTATGTCCGCAGAGCTTTCTGACAAGCTCAACTGCATGGGGGCCTTCCCAAACCATTGCGAGGACGGGTCCTGCAGTAATCATGCCCACAAGCCACTCTCGAATCACCATGCCTATGGAGTGTGCATCTGTTTTGTCGCCGAAATCCTTTGAGAGATTAAGTCCCAAATCCTGATAATTTTCGCGGGTTTTATTCCCCATTCCTTCGATAAACTCAGTGCGAGATGCGGGATAATGCTTATCTGCCAGGTCTTTTGATACGGTCATAAATTTCCCCGCAACCATCTTGAGTCCCACTTTCTCAAATCGAGTAATAATTTCCCCCATGATCCCCCGCGCTACTGCATCGGGTTTTAAAATGACGAGTGTCTGTTCGGTAACAGTATCCATAAGTAAATATTAAATAATAATGTCTGATTGCTCAAATGGGCCTACCACCGCAAGATGGAATTTTTCTTCTTGAACGATGTGATTGGCAGCGCTTATCACATCTTCAACGGTAACTGCATCGATATGCTTGATCACTTCGTGAGGGTCGATAGACATGCCCTCAAGTAACAACTTCATGCCGTAAAAGCTCGCTACAGATTGACTGTTCTCGAGCCCAAGAAGGAATCTTCCTTTTAACATAGATTTCACACGGCTCACTTCTTTGACGATGGTGTCCTTATCTTGACCCTGGGCTATCTTCTCATGTTCGGCGACAATAAGCTTTATCGCTTCGTTCACTGTTGCCACATCATTGCGTACTCCTGCAGATGTCGCCATCGAGCCCGTCTCTGCGTATAAATCTTGAGAAGTGTGTACATAGTAGCACAACCCCCGTTTCTCTCTAATCTCTGCAAAGAGTCGTGACGACATTCCTCCTCCCAATATCCCTGAGAGGATGCTCAACCGATATTTACGAGCATCCATAAACCCATGATCCGTGACATATCCGAGGACAAAGTGTGCTTGCTCTGTTTTCTTTGTGAACATAGTGAGATTCTTTTTCTCATTTCTTGACACATATTGATCATATATGTAGTCTTTTGATGTCTTTTGATCACTTTGCCAAGCACCAAACGTACTCTCCACTTCTGCCGTAACTTTCTCACGTATGTTACCTATTCCTCCAGCAATGACCAGTACCGCATTGTCAGGGTGGTATAGTCGATGAATATAGTCGAGGAAATGTTGGCGATTAAATGATTTGACTGTGGCGTGAGAGCCCGCAATATCCATGCCTAACGGATGATTTGGATACAGTAGCGAATCGTACACATTTGAGACCTTGCTCTGGGGCATATCCTC
>JAGOLU010000091.1 GCA_017993865.1 Candidatus Woesebacteria bacterium | reverse complement strand
GAAACAAACAAAGACAAACGTGGTATTGTCGCAAGTATTATTCTGCAAGATGGCACGCTGAAGGTGGGTGACATTATTTACACCGCAGATAATAAACCAGTAAAGATTCGCGCAATGATGGATGATATGGCGAAAAGCGTGCGTGAAATAACTCCCTCAACTCCAGTCATACTCTATGGATTCAGCGACATGCCCGAAGTTGGTACCATGCTCAGTGGAACCAAAACGGAGCAGATTATCGAAGAGGCAGAGCCAACATCCAACGAACCGCTTCACCCTTCGTTCGACTTAGAGAACTTGCTCTCACCCAAAGTTGAAGACCGCAAACTTGCGCTCGTCGTAAAAACTGATTCACAAGGGTCACTTGACGCACTAGAACATTCCCTCTTGGGTAACAAGAAGATAGATCTCATATTAGCGGCCATTGGAGATATTCATCGCTCAGATGTCGCGCTCGCCAAAGCAACAGGCGCGATTGTCATTGGCTTTTCGGTCTTAGTTGACCCCGAAACTCAGATGCTCGCCCGTCAAGAAAAAGTGGTTATTAAGACATATAGTATCATTTATGAGCTTATTGACGAGCTCGAAGAAGTGGTGTCACTCATCGCCGAAAAAGAAGCGGTTACTAAAAACCTCAAAGGTGAGGCGAAGGTGCTTGCTTCTTTTGAGATTAAAGGAGAAAAGGTCTTTGGTCTGAGTGTTACCAAGGGTAAATTCGCCATCGGAGACGAGGTTGAGGTCTTCAGAGACTCAAATAGCTTTGGTAAGGCGAAGATCGTTTCTCTCAAATTTAGAGCCAAGACTATGCCTGCAGTGAAGAAAGGCGAAGAGTGTGGAATGCTGCTTTCTCCACCCCTTGACATGAGAGTAGGTGATGTGGTAAAATGTATCCTATAGTCCTATGAACCAGGATATAAATCCGCTTGATCTCATCGCACGAGACTTAAGCCAATCAACCAATCCCGTCATTTTGCTCGCACAAAATCCTTCCTTGGATTCAGTGCATGCTGCATTCGCACTCTATCTAGGGCTCTCAAAATTGGGTAAGACTCCCATTATCGCATCAAGCTCAAAAGTTACCTACGCTATAAAAGATGTCGATCTTATCCGCACCTCACTCGCCTCAAGTGGAGAAAATTTGGTTATCTCATTCCCCTACACTGATGGAAGCATAGACAAGGTCGATTATAAGATAGAAAACAACACGTTTAATCTGATTGTTATTCCACGCCCTGGATTCCCGAAAGTGTCACCCGAGCAGGTCTCATTCTCATACGCCGGGGGCAAGGCCGACTGCTTGATCAGTCTGGATGCCCCAAGCATCGAGTCTATTGGCCGTATCTATACAGAAAATCAAGCGGAACTTGATCAACTTCCTCTTATTAACATAGATCGTCACGCAAGTAACATGCAATATGGTTCGGTGAATTATGTGATTCCCGCAGTCGCGTCAGTCTCTCAGCTCACGCTTGATATTATGCGCGGTGTGCAAATCGCGATAGATGGCGTGATGGCGACACAAATACTAAGCGGTATTGTGGGTGCAACCAACAATTTTACTTTGCCAACAGCAAATGCAGAAGTGTTTGCCGATGTTGCAGAGCTTATGAAACTTGGTGCAGTACGTGAACAAGAATCAGCTCCCCAGGCACAAGCCCCTCGATCACAAGGCAGACCAGCACCAGCGCAGACCCCCACCAACACACAAACCGATACCAATAGGTCAAGACAACAAGCACCTGTACAAAATCAAGCACCGCAAGCGGCCCGTCCACAATCGCAGCCACAACCCCAAGCACAAAGACAAGGAGCACCTTCTCGACAAACCCCTCAACGCCAACCACAGGCGCAGAAACCGACAAGCAATCCTAATGCAATGCCGCCAGCAAATGAGCCAGTGCAACCAGCAAACAAATCGTGGGTTGAATCAATCCCCACAGATACACAGACCCAGACTACAGGAGACGCAACTAAAAATGGTAATGGTGACGCAGAAGAAACCCCGCAAGATTGGCTAAAGCCCAAAATATTTAAGGGGAATGGGTTTGTGTAGGTGACGCATTCTGCTAAACTACCTGCATGAACATTGACATTCGCTCGGAGCTTCCACCCCATTCTACCGCACAAGATGTTTTTGGTCTTCTCATCAAATCTAGATTAGGTGCTGGAGAACTGAAAGTTGAAAGCAAGACTTTTCTCTCCCCTCCTTACCCCACAACCCTTTCACTTGTTGACTTTGGATTTGAACAGTCATATATCGACAATGCAATGGATACGGTATGGCGCTGTCACCCCGACCACCCCAAAAATAAATTTCCTGACAGGCCAATCGTCGTATACACCGACTACGACGCAGATGGCATTACGGGTGGCGCAGTGTTGTGGGAAACGCTACACACACTCGGCTTTAGAGTATTCCCCTACACGCCAAACCGCATTACCGAAGGGTATGGCTTTTCGACTGTTGGGCTTGATCTGGTGAAGGAAAAATATGATCCAGCCCTCATAATTAGCGTTGATCATGGTATTGTGGCAGACACACAAGTAACCTATGCATCAGAAAAGCTTGGTATCCCTATTATCGTGACAGATCATCACCATAGGTCTGAAGAGCGAGTGCCAAAGCTGGCAAAAGCAATCTTTCATATCCCTGCACTTTCGGGCTCGGGCACTGCATATTACGTTGCGAAAGAAATTACCTATAGCACAAAATACAAAGTGCAAAGTACAAAGTCAGACAACTCAGAACTTGGGACTCAGAATTTGGAACGTATGTTTGAAACCGACTATGCGGGTATTGCTGCAATCGGAACGATTGCCGATCTCGTGCCCTTGTTGGGACCATCACGCAATATGGCGTTTCATGGTCTGAAAGCGTTAACAGACACTACAAGGCCAGGTTTGATGGCTTTAAAAAAAGTGTCCGATCATGTCGGCAAAACTATAACAACCTATGAGGTAGGTTTTTTGCTTGCACCCCGAATAAACGCCTCGGGGAGACTTGAGGATGCGCTCGATGCGCTGCGGTTACTTTGCACGAAGGACACAACAAAGGCACAACTGCTTGCTGAAAAACTGAATGCCCTCAATGTACAGCGACAGGATATGGTGAAAAAAGCTGCTGGAGAGGCGCTCGAGATTGTTGAGTTGCAAAAGAAAAAAGAGGGAGTATTACCTAAAATACTCATTGTGCACCAACAGTCTGGCAGACCTTCAGCGCCAATAGAATACTGGCATGAAGGAATCATCGGGCTTATCGCTTCAAAGATTTGTGATGAATTCTATCGACCCACTCTTGTTCTTACACAATCTGAAGCTGGAGCAGATGGAATTCCTCTCTCATACAAAGCATCTTGTCGTTCGATTCCTGGGTTTCATATGACAGAATATCTGACAGCACATCAGAGGTTATTGTTGAAATTCGGAGGGCATGAGGCAGCCGCAGGGTTTTCTATCACAACTGAGAACCTTGCTGAATTTGTGAGAGAATCTCAAATGTATGCAGGGGCTCATTTGACAGATGCAATGCTTGAAC
>JAGOLU010000090.1 GCA_017993865.1 Candidatus Woesebacteria bacterium | reverse complement strand
GACGCTGTGTTGAAAGAATAAGGTGAATACCGACAGCACGAGACATTTGAGCGAGACGAACGATACCAGCTTCGAGCTCTCGCGGGAATGCAGTCATAATATCCGCCAATTCGTCCAAGATGATAACAATGTACGGCATCTGATCGACATCAACACCATCTTTAATCTTGTCACCGGCAATCATTTTGTGGTATGAGTCGATATCACGAGCTGACTTACTCTCGAGAATATTGTAGCGTCGTTCCATTTCTTTAGCTGCCCATTTGAGCGAAAGAATAGCTTTTTTGGCATCTGTAATAACAGGCGTGAGTAAGTGAGGGATTTTGTTGTAAAGGGTAAGTTCAACACGCTTCGGGTCGATCATGATAAATCGAAGGTCTTCAGGTCCAAGTCTATACAAGAGAGATGTAACGAGTGTGTGAATCGTTACAGATTTACCAGAGCCGGTTGTTCCAGCGATGAGCATGTGCGGCATCTTGGCGAGGTTAATGTATGTTGGTTTACCGGAAAGACCGCGTCCGACACCCATAAAGAGAGGCTTGTCACTGTTTTTAAATTCAGCGTCTTGCAAAAGTGAAGCAAGACCGACAGTAGATTTTGCTTTGTTTGGGATTTCAACACCAACGAGTGATTTGCCAGGGATCGGCGCTTCGATACGAATCGGGTGAGCGGCGAGTGCGAGTGCCAGATCGTTTTGCAGACCGACGATTTTTGCGAGCTTAACACCTTCAGCTGGTTTGAGTGCGTAGCGAGTGACAGATGGGCCGACAGTGATCTCATCCATTTCAACTTGGATGCCAAAGTTTGCGAGTGTCCTTTTGATGATATTTGCATTGCCTTTGATGTCACCGACATTAGCTTTGCCGCGATCGCCTTCAAGCAGTGATAGTGGTGGCGGAGTGTATGCACTTGGTCGGCGAATGCTTGCGATTTGGAATGCGGACATTTCATCTTCTTTTTTCTTCGGTTCTGTTTTTGGCGCGTCGTCAGTTCGTCCTTCTTGAACACGAGCAACTTCTTTGGCTGCAATTTCATCGAGTTTTTTGTCTGCGTCACTTGCTGTTGCAACAGTTTCTTGCTCGCCATTGATAAGAACAACAGGTTCTTTTTTGCCCGTAAGTATTCTCCATAGTCTTTTGAAAAAAGGAATGAGCGCCGGCTTTGTATCGAAAAGCATGAGCAGAGAAATAATAGTGAGTACACCAAAAAGTAGAATTGAAAGGTTGATATCAAATAAATATTTGAAAGGGAAGGCAATTGCTTTTCCAACGAGGCCTCCAGCATGTGCGACTGATGCAATGTCTATTATAGAAAGTGACGAAAGTAAAAAGAGAAGTGTCGCAACGAGGTGAGAAGAAGAAACATCTGTTCGGTACTCACCTATCAAAGACAATCCAAGAAGTATGGAACTGATTGGTAAGAAAATGTAGCCAACACCAAAGAGTTTAAATAACGCACCATACACACCAGCTCCTGCGATACCTGCTCCCCCAAAAGCTGCAACCGTAAAGAATAGTGCGAGGAAGAATGCCACGATAGCGTAAATAGTTTGCTTCGTCTCATGCTTTAGACCTTTGTCGTGCATGTCCTCAAGATTTTTTTTCTTGTTAGGATTCTTTGCATTGACGTTTTGCTTCTTTGGTTTTTCTTCGATCTTTTTTGCCATATGAAATAGTTAAGTAATTGTAACACACTATAAAACCATTTTTGAATTAAAGCCTGTAGATAAAAGGTATTTTGCGGTTACTTGCATATAAGTCATCACTGACTATAATAAAGGACATATGGACACTACTCGAAATTCATTAGAGACAATGGACAAGTCCTTGATGCAGTCTGCAAAGCGCGCGGGCAACATTGCCGCTGCCCTTTATATTGTCTCTAATGTCCTACCCGAAGGCGAACCACTCCAAAAGGAGATACGAAAAACTGGACTCCTAATCCTCTCTTTGGCAAACGACATTGCTGGTGTTAAGGGCGAAAGCTACGATCGTCTAACAGTTGAAATAAACCGTGCGATAAAAAAGGTCATCTCATACCTCGAAGTTGGTGTCACCATGTTTCTCATATCTGAAATGAATTTTAGGGTTCTAAGACTTGAACTTATGGCACTTGGCGGAAGCTACGAATCTCGCCGTGAAGGCATGGTTGATATTGAGAGTATTCTCAGACAAGAATCAGTTAACGAAGTAATTAAGACTGGGGATTCAAAAAAGAATGTCCTTAATAAGGCAACGTCTCAACCAACTAGCAATGTCTCTAAAGGACATGTAAAGGACATAGTTATAAATGTCCTTAATAAACCACTTGCCCCAACTTTCGGCAGTAGTAATTTTTTCAAGGACAAAGTCCCTGTCTTAAATGACCGTAAAGAAAAGATTATCAACAGTTTAAAGGCCAAAGAATCAAGCTCGATTACAGATATTAAATTGGAATTCCCCGATGTGTCTTTTAAGACAATTCAGCGTGATCTACAGTCTCTGATTGATGAAGACAAAATTGAGAGAGTTGGTGAACGACGTTGGAGTATCTACAAAATTAAAGAATAGATGTATATTTGACAAAAGATATATATGTTTTGTATTGATTTAGCTGTCATTATGTATATATAATTGCCGTCATCTAAAGTGTACGCACTGGGTCCGCCCGATTGAGTTATTCTTTTTGGCTCCAGTTGCTACAAAAACCGATTTTTAAGGATAAATCCACAGGTGGCAGTTTTGTCAACGGCGGGCTTAGCCTTATAATTATCGGAGCGTACTAGCTGGCGGTTAAAGCCGTTTTGTGCTAGTATGCATTTTAACGCGTAGGCATAATCGGGAGATAGGATTCCGATATTGTTGTGTCCCGCGTTAAGTAACGGTTCGATCATTGACAAGTACATAGGTTGGCAAATTTTGATACCGAAAAGTTGTCAATCTTTTTGTGTTAGAAAAGTGATCGGTCCTTATCGGCCCTGTCGACAAGGCAGATATCAATTACACAGACTATATATAGTATCTATATATAGAACATGAAATTGGTTTCGAGTTTGAATAGTTCTCACGCAAAACTACTCACCTGTTCTTCGGAACAAACAAAATGCATACTGTGAATCTTGCTCTTATTGAAACTTTTGGTTTCAGGGCACGTCGAAATTCATATAACGTGCATCGCGATGCGAAATGTTTACTCATTTTGTGTCGCAATAATTTAGTAAAAATATGTCTAATAATCTTAAATCTAAGTCCTCAAAAGTGGTCTTGGGTTTGGTAGCATTTGCTTTCGCCTTCTCAGGTGCAGGCGCAGCGCAAGCATACACATTCACTTCTCCAACTCTTAAATTGGGTTCGAAGGGTGCTGCAGTTATGGAGCTCCAAAAGGCTCTTAACATGTGTGCTGACACTATGGTTTCTGCAACTGGTGCAGGATCTATGGGTTACGAAACTTCAACTTTCGCAGGAAAGACGAAGCTCGCAGTTAAGGCTTGGCAAGCAAAGATGGGTCTCACAGCAGACGGTGTCTTTGGTCCAATGAGCCGCGCAAGTATGAATGCAAGTGGTT
>JAGOLU010000014.1 GCA_017993865.1 Candidatus Woesebacteria bacterium | reverse complement strand
TATCCCTGCAGCAAAAGCGACGATAATCGCCAAGATAGCGAGGAGGAGCCAGGATTGGAATTTCATCTTTGCCATAAGGTCAATGCTCTTATTGTACCCTGTCATCCTGGCTTGTCCAGGATCAGTGTGAAAGGATCCTGGATGCATTCCGCTTTGATGCAGTCATGGCTCTGAGACCAGTCGAATTCAACTGGAACTCTCAAGCACAAGGAGATAAAAAATATCTTGGATTCATCGCACAAGAGGTAGAACAAGTAGCACCTAACCTAGTAACCACCGATAGCAATGGATACAAACAACTCAATAGCATTGGGCTTATCCCCTTTGTCGCCAAAGCAATTCAGGAGCAACAAGGACTCATCACCACTATTCAATCTAACCTTACTCCCACAGAAAAAATAGCGAGTATGACCGCTTCATTAGATCAGCTGACCACCAACGTTACTGCGTGGGATACGATTATTGCGCCTCTGCAGGCCATCGTCCAAGATATCCAAACTATGTTTGTTTCGCTCCAGACACAGCTGGGGCTCGTACAAACAGATCTTTCGACCACGCAGAATAACGTTGCGTCTCTCTCGGCCTCTCTCAATAGTCTGAATGTAGACTACACCTCTTGGAAAGAAGCCATCGCTAGTGGCAGTGGAATACTCGGAGCCAGTGACTCTGCACTGCTAGACCATGTTGCCACCGTATCCTCACTCCTCGTACAAAACAAAACAACCACCTTTGACCTCACCGTGCTCAACAAACTAACGACCGGAGTTTTGGAGATTGGGGCAGGTATCGATGGCGATGAGATAAACTCAGTAGGAGGTATCCGATTCCAAACCCTTTCGCAAGGGCCCATTGACTTTATGAATGGCAAAGTGATTATTGATGTGGATGGGAGTATAACTGCAAAACATCTGAAACTTGATACTACAGACTTCGCTTCATCTACCGCAGGAAGATCTGTTTTGAAGGCAGGGAAGAGCGCACTCACCGTTGATACCTCTTCGATCACACCAGAATCGCTCGTGTTTATTACCCCCATCACTCTCACTGATGTGCCCATCGCAGTCACACAGAAATCGACAGGTGTAGGGTTCACGGTGACCATACCACAAACCATAAGCACAGACCTTGAATTCCAATGGCTCATCATTAACTGAATACGTATGCATTCCCAAAATGTCCACCCAGTTCGGCGCTCACCCATAAACGCATTACAATGGTGCATTGCAAACGGAGTATCAAGTGTGAGGCGAGCGGGAAGGGATTGACAACCGAAAGTCACGGTGAGATAATATTCATGTTCTCCGACTTTTTACGTAATAATAGACTTTTTCTTGATTACTTTAATGTCCGGGGGTCCGCCGATTCGGCGGATTGATGTGGAGTCACAGCTATGCCATTGGCATGCTGGCACACATCTCCCTTTTTCTTACACGAGAAAAAGCGACATGCGTATTAAATCGGGGACTTTTGTTGCTTTCTCTTTATTTCGAAACTTCTCGGTGCTATCCCTATTCACATAGACTGCACCAATCAAAGAACCAAACACAGGTCTTTATTTTTAGAGTTCATAGCTCGATTGAACAACTCACGTCCACACACTAATCATCGTTTATCTTTTCTTTATTAGTTATTTATCATTCTTTTTATGTCTTCTCAAAAAACTGCTGACACCACGAAAATCCCCGAGGATTCTCTCGACATGAGCTCATTTTTAGATACCGTTGATTTCAAACCAATTGTTCCACAAACTTCTGATTCATCAGACGCCGAACAAGATATGGCGCCAAAGATCGAGGAACCTCCAATGCAAGAAAATGCTCGCCCAAACGACACAGAGCCACAACGAGGAGCTCCCAGAGAATATTCTTACCGACATAACTCACGACCACCAAGCAGAGGTCGCCGGACAGAAGGCTCCAGACCAAACGTGCAAGATGAGAACTCTGCAGAGCCCCAAAACCGTCTTGAGGCAGATCTAAAAAATAGCTACGAGGCCAAGGGAATCTTAGAGATAACTCCCGCAGGCTACGGCTTTTTGCGACGCGAATACGAAATCGATCCTGCCGAAGATATTTATATCTCACCATCGCAGATAAAGCGGTTTTGGTTGCGCAAGGGCGATCTGGTCGAGGGCTTGGCGCGTGCTCCCAAAAATGGTGAGCGATACCACAGCCTTTTGTTGGTGAAAAAAATCAATGACAAGGAGATGACTGAGGCTGAAAGTCAAAATAGACCTCAGTTTGACGATCTGACCTCATTGCATCCTAATCGTCAAATTAAGCTTGAAAATAAGCAAGATGTATTCACCAGCAGAATAATTGATCTTGTTGCTCCGATTGGCTTTGGGCAGAGAGCACTGATTGTTTCTCAACCAAAAGCAGGCAAGACCACATTCCTCAAAGATATCGCGCAGGGAATCACCGCAAACTATCCAGAAGTGCATCTCATGGCGATTCTCATTGGTGAGAGGCCAGAAGAAGTGACTGAAATAGAGCGCTTTATCCAGGGTGAGGTTGCAGCATCGCACTTTGATGAACAGCCCAGACAGCAGGTGAAAGTAGCGAATCTTGCCCTCGATAGAGCTCGCAGATTGGTCGAAATGGGTAAGGACGTTGTTATACTTCTTGACTCTATAACCCGACTTGCCCGAGCATATAATCTTGCCGGTCCAATAGACGATCATGGAAACTCACTCGACCAAGGTCCCCGACGTCAAGACAGATACGGCCGTCGAGGCGGTGGTGGATATGGTAGATTTGATCAGCCCCAACGCTCTGGTGGTGAATACACTCAGCGCAGCAGAGGGAGCATGTCAGGCGGCATGGACCAATCGGCAATGTTTCCTGCAAAAAAGTTCTTAGGAGCAGCCCGCAATTGTGAAGAGGGAGGGTCTCTCACCATCATTGGCACAGCTCTTGTCGGCACGGAAAGCCGGATGGATGACCTGATATATGAAGAATTTAAGGGAACAGGCAACATGGAAATCCACCTCGAGCGCAAACTTGCGGAAAAGAGAATTTTCCCCGCTGTTGATATTCAGCTATCGGGCACTCGCAAAGAGGAATTGTTGTTCGATGAGAGTATTTACAAAAACACGGTCACGCTTCGACGTATGCTATCCCTCATGAACTCAGAGGAGGCGATAACGAGCATGATCGACAAATTGTCTAAAACAAAAACGAACAAAGAGTTTCTTGACAGTTTGGCTAGATAGAACAGCCAGGAATAGCCACATCTCTTCTCGCTGAAACGAGTCGTGCTTGATTATCATTCAAGATGCGATACACTTTTCTGTAATGAAAACAAACACCACACACATCTCAGAAGAAACAAGTTTAAAGTTGACCAAACGCATCAACAGGATCATTGGCCAGCTCAAAGGAATTCAAAAGATGAGTGAGGCAGGGAGAGACTGCAATGAAATCATCCAGCAAGTTTCTGCCGTTAAGAAGGCGATAGATGGTCTCACCGAGGAAGTACTTGTCAACGACGTGCTCCCGTATATCCCTCCCATTAGACAAAAGGTCATCGCAGAGATGATACATAGGTCCATATCTCTCTAGTTATTTTTCTCCGATTTGGTATGATTGTCTCCTTGTGGTCAATCTCAATGATCCTATTATCATTTGCTCATATCTCACACTATGAACCTCATGCTTGATTCCGTACAGGATTCCATTAAAGACGCTGCGCATCATATTAACCTTTCAAAACACGATCTTGAGCGACTGCTCACCCCGAAACAGATCCTCAGACAGAAGCTATTTATTCAGATGGATGATGGCCACTCTGCCGAGTTTGACGCGTTCCGTGTTCAACATAACAATAAGTTTGGACCGTACAAAGGGGGGATACGCTTCCACAACCATGTCAATGTACATGAGGTAACTGCGCTTGCGACACTTATGTCGTTCAAATGTGCCTTGTCAGGGCTACCATATGGCGGCGGCAAGGGCGGAATCATCGTCGACCCAAGCAAACTCAGCAAAAATGAGCTGGAGAGACTTTCGAGGGCATATGTCCAAGCATTCTATCCGCACATCGGGCCTGAATTGGATGTGCCGGCACCTGACCTTAACACCAACCCACAGATTATGTCTTGGATGAGTGATGAGTACATAAAAATAACAAAAGAATCCTCGCAGAAAACCACATACTCCGACTCGCAGTTACGAGCGACGTTTACGGGCAAAGCCATTGAAGATGGTGGCACGCTCGGGAGGACAGAGGCTACAGGGAGAGGGGGGGCATACGTGCTCAGGGAATACCTCAAGAAAATAGGAAAGAAGCCCGAAGACACCACTGTGGCAGTGCAAGGATTTGGAAATGTGGGCTATTATTTTGCACTTTTTGCCTCCGAAATGGGGTGCAAGGTAATCGCAGTGTCAGATAGTAAATCAGGGGCTCTATCTAAATTTGGACTCTCTCACTTCCCACACATCCTTAAACACAAACAGGTAACGGGAGGTCTTGAGGGGATGCCTGATGTTGAAACAATCTCAAAAGAGAGGATACTCGAGTTAGACGTCGATATACTTGTCCCCGCAGCTTTTGAGAACGTCATTGGTAAATTAAATGTACATAAAGTCCAAGCCCGAGGGGTGCTCTGTATGGCCAATGGCCCGGTCACCGAAGAGGCAGATCAATACCTTATGTCCAAGGGAAAGGTTGTGATTCCTGACATCCTTGCGAATGCAGGTGGAGTGGTCGTCTCATACCTCGAATGGTATCAAAATATGCATGATGAGAAGTGGACTGAAGAAAAAGTAAACGCGAGACTAGATCAGATCGTGTCAGACTCATTCGGACAAGTTTGGTCTCGAGCTCAATCGGACAAGATATCTTTGAAAAACGCCGCCTTCACCATTGCGCTCGAAAAATTAAAGTAGTCGTGAGTAATAATGCTGGCCGGACCTCTTTAAACTAATTCTTCTTAGAAACGTTGAATGTCCTTAATTCCTGTATAATCACTCTATGTCTGACCTCTACGCATTTCTCATATTTGTTCGAAAATATGTGTTTGGCCACATCCTTCACGTGGGCATCGCATTTGACTTTGTAAAAGATGTTGTGGTCCGAGTTTTACTTTTCAAACGAGGGAAATATTCTATTACGGTTGTTAATTCGTCGTTCATCGTCCTGACGCTCATCTTGACGGTAACAGTGCCAATCGTTGCCCAGAACAACCCGTTTCGTCAAGACAGTTTCTTTTCTGAGAGTATCGCATATAACACAGGCGAGCAGCTCATTTCTCTTGATGAGGAACAAATTTCACTCGACACCATACGGAGCAAAGTCCGCGATAAAGTAGAAATATATACCGTACAAGATGGGGACACGTTGACATCTGTAGCTACAAAGTTTGAAATTAACGAAAAATCCATTACCTGGGCAAATAACCTAAAAAGTAATAAGTTAACGACAGGGACCAAACTCAAAGTACCCCCCGTTTCGGGCATAGTCCACGATGTTGAACCAGGAGATACCATATACACGGTAGCCAAAAAGTACGGAGTTAAGGCCCAAAACATCGCCAACTTTCCGTTCAACGAGTTTAAAGATGAATCTTTCAACCTTATAGCAGGGTCTAGCCTCATGGTGCCCGATGGAGTCTTGTCCGAGCAAAATCCAGGAGCCTCAACCTCGGTGCCTGACTCCTATGCATTTGCAAAAGTAGTTGAAGGAGTGAGAGGTTCGAGTAACTTTATTTGGCCCACTAGAGGTGGCATTACTCAATATCCGACGGCCTACCATATGGCACTCGATATTGCCGACAGCGGCGCACCACCGATACTTGCGGCCGATTCTGGCACGGTCATATACTCAGGTTGCTTCAGCTGGGGGTATGGGTGCCATATCATCATCGATCATAATAATGGCTATCGGACACTCTATGGTCACTTATCTCGCCGTGATGTTGAGCAGGGGAACGTCGTGTCCCAAGGCCAACAGATTGGTGTTATGGGATCGACAGGTCGCTCTACCGGTATGCACTTACATTTCGAAATTCGTCAGGGAAACGCCACCTTAAATCCGGTTCCATTTCTACAATGAAGAAACTAACAGACAGCCTGCAACGGTATAGATATTTGTTGCTTATCTCCTTATGTAGCGCACTCTTCGTAGTGATCATCCAGTCTGTGGTGACGAGGCTTTTTTCACAAGCAACTCCCTCGTCTCAAGGTATCTTTCTCGAAGATGCGGTGGGGGAGATCCTTCTGAAAGCTCCATCAGCAAGCAATGCGCCACTCATAAGCACGCTCAGTGATGCGGAATTACAACTCTTCCAAACGGGGGATGTGTTCGAGGATGCTTCAATAACCGAGACGACAGGTGCGATCAAACTTAGTCTTGAGAAATTATTAGTCTCTTTAGACAATTCTACAATCGACACGAAGTCTGGAGTAAGAGTGGGTGATGAGAGCATTAGCATAAAGCTCAATACAGATGTTGATGCGTACGTTGTGTTATGCCCGGGAACAAATCAGCCTCAAAATAGGTGTGAGACATACCTGGTAAACAAATCTGGGCAATCTATACCAGTCACTATCACCATAGATAGTCTTCCATCGAATATCGATATCCGGACGAATACGAGCGAGGATTCGTCTCCAAGCATATTCAAGAACAAACCTGTGACTCTAGATATTCGGGCTATATAAGAAGTTGAGGGTCTTGGTTGAGTGTATGAGAGAATAAGTTAGGGTTTTCTTATTTTATCCTTTGTGTTACAATACACCTCTAGTTTAGAAGGAATTATGCCATCACAAAAGCCCTACGCACCTTTCAACATTATAGGTGAGTTGCAAAAAGTTAGCTGGCCCAGCAGGCAGGAAACGACCAAGCTGACAATTGTGGTTGTTGTGGCAAGCCTTTTTGTGGGGTTGTATATTGGTGGTCTTGACATAGTTTTTGCTCAGTTGCTCCGTCTGATAACCAAATAATTATTGTGTCATTCATTTGATATTATGAACGAAGAAATTGTAGGTAATGCTATCAACGATGCCCCCGCAGATGCACGTTGGTACGTTATCCACTCACAAACTGGCCACGAAGATCGAGTCAAAAAGAATCTTCAACAGAGAGTAGACTCTCTGGGCGTTGGAGACAAGATATTCAATATTATTGTCCCCACGCGGGAGACTGTAGTTGTTAAACGAGGTAAGAAGATTAAGCAAATGGAGCGAGTCTTCCCGGGTTACATTCTCATTCAAATGCATTTGGACGATCAAACCTGGCTCGTGGTAAGAACCACTGAAGGTGTAACAGGCTTTATTGGCGTTGGGCAGAAGCCGACACCAATATCTCAAAAAGAGGTTGAGGCCATAATGAAATTCGTTACCCAGAAGCAAACTAAGTTCAAGGCAAAGTTTGTTACTGGCGAGGCGGTGAAGATTATTGACGGCCCGTTCGCAGATTTCTTAGGTTCTGTGCAATCCATTGACGAAGAAAAAGGAAAATTAACAGTGCTCGTCTCGATATTCGATAGAGAGACCCCCATTGAGCTCGATTTCCTTCAAGTTCACAAATTATAATTATGGCAAAAAAAGTAAAAACTATTATTAAGCTTAATCTTCCCGCTGGCGAAGCAACACCCGCACCTCCCGTTGGACCAGCTCTTGGTGGCCATGGCGTACCAATTATGGAGTTTATCAAGGAATATAATGCTCGTACCGCTAAGCTAAAGGGTAACATTATTCCCGCGGTGATTTCCGTATACGAAGACAGAACCTTTACTTTCATCACGAAACTACCTCCTGTATCAGCCATTATAAAGAAAAGACTGAACTTGAAAGCAGGATCAGGTGTGCCAAACACCCTGAAAGTTGGATCGCTTACCAAGGAGCAACTTCAAGAAATAGCCAAAGAAAAAATGGCAGATCTTAATGCAAACGATATAGACGCCGCGGTAAAAATTGTAGCCGGCACTGCTCGGAGTATGGGAGTTGAAGTTAATTTGTAAAATTTCCCTATGTCAAAAAAACAGAAAGCATCACCCTCACAACTTGCTATGTCAGAGGTTCTTGAGCGAGAGTTCAAACAGGATGAGAATGAGCCGGTAGAGAAGACAGAATTAGCCCCTGAACAAAAGGTCATACCAAAGCAGAAGGCACAAGTGCGCAAGCGTGGTAAAAAATACACAAATTCTCTTCAGAAAGTCTCTGGTGTTGGGCTCCTGAGTGCCGAAGACGCAGTCAAGGCCATCCAGGCTGCCGTATATACAAAGTTTGACGAAACATTGGAGCTCCACATAAATATGATTGAAAGCAACATTAAGGGTGAGGTAACCTTACCGTTTTCAACGGGAAAGAAAGTCGTCGTCGTTGCTGCGGATGAAGCAGTGATTGAAAAATTAGAGAAAGGGATAGTCGACTTTGATATCCTGGTAACTACCCCCGCCTTTATGTCAAAGCTTACAAAATTCGCGAAATTGCTCGGCCCCAAAGGACTTATGCCCAATCCTAAGGCAGGAACTATCGGAATAAATACCGATGAGCTCCTCAAAAAGTTCCAGGGCAACACCACGCGATTCAAAACAGAGCCAAAATCTCCGATCATTCACGTGATAGTCGGCAAGACAAAGTCTGCCCAGGCAGAGCTCGTAGCTAATATTAATGCATATCTCGATGCAATAGGCAGAAAGCGTATCAAGAACGCTTACTTAGCTTCTACCATGTCTCCCTCAGTGAAGATAGTGATTTGAATGTAGACGAGGGGCTTGTTCTTGGTGTATGCTTAATCAACAAAGATTATGCAAAGCCACGCTTCTTACTGGGATTATTTATCTCCCCATCAAAGAGACCTCATTCGTGAGGGTAGTTACATCTATCAGGAAATATTTTCTGACGGCAGATATAATTTCCAGGACTACTCTTTCATCGTCTTCCCATTTGCGAAAGCATTTGAAGGGTTTATCAAGCAATTTCTATTGGACATGCGGCTCATTACCGAAAGGCAGTACAATTCCGATCATATACGAGTAGGACGACTATTGTCACCAGAGGGGAACCATTACGTGCACAATGATTCAATTTACGAAAAGCTTTCCCACCTTGTGGGAAAAGAGGCTGCCGATATGGTTTGGATGACCTGGAAGTATTGTAGAAACCAGGTTTTCCACTATTACCCCCACAACAGTAAGTCTTTGAGCCTAAATGAGGCTAAGGAACGGATTCATCTCGTTTTAAGCACCATTACTACCTGCTACAACGTGCTAAAGTATATGCAGCACAAACACAATGCAGAAAGAGCTTCTCAAGACATGCTGAACGCCTGATAAGCACACACTATCAAGAGGCTCTTCTGACTGCCAAAAAGGGCATTATTAGAACAGGTTCTAAGAGAACACTAAATTGAGCAAAAGAAGCAGTTTAGTACACATTATCTGTACAGAATGCCACTATTATGCTTACTGTAAGCGTAACGCCATATTCGAAACACATCGTAGTCTGCATCACAAAACCATAGACATTGGACACACTTCTTGACGGACTGGGAGCACAGTCCTACTGGCCATCATTGTGCCATGTATGTATTCATGCATATTATCGTCAAAATGTTCAAATCATCCGTAGATTACCAGTAGCACGCGAACAGCACGGGAAACAAAACACACGTTTGAAATTCTATGTAGGCAACTCAAACAAGCCGGTAGATAAGAGCAGAATAAATCAATGCGCGATCAGAGAGACCTTCAGAAAGGATTTCCCCGGCGCTGAGGGTTCAAGAGCTATGCCAACTAGTGAGTCATAGGCATTAACAGCCTTCTTACCGTACCCGGGGGTAGTACTTGTAGAGATAGGGTCGCCGATTGATATAGGGGTTTCAGTCGAATCTATGATATGTATGTACGCTGTACCTTTAGTAATGATGGCATCATTTGAGATAATGCCCAGTATATTGGTTGATAGTAAGGCCCTAGTAATCTCACCATCATATATGCTCACAATGTCGCCCTCATCAACAGGCGGAACATCCTTGAATATTGATAGTGGTATTGATTCTAATAGCGCTGCAGAGGATGTGGCTATCTCAGAGCCCAGAACTTGACCATAACTTGGCGATTTTAGCAGTGCTTGTGAAACGTTGCCAGCATTCGACAACACATCAAATGTCTCCTTCTGATGAGTCAATTCGTTATTATTAGTAATCATATTCGCAAGAGCAATCTTCGTGCTATTTACTTTGAGGCCATTAATGTACACATCAGCAAGAAGGGCCTCATTACGGGCTATCGCATCATAGATTTGATACGACAATTGAGCACATTGAGCATCAAGATTAATACGAAGCCTTGAAGAGCCCCCAAACATCATGGTGTTCATAAAGGGACACTCAGCATATCCTATAGAAGAAGATTGATCACTTACTAGGTAGAATTTGAACGATATTGAGTCTTTGCCTTCTTGTAAAGTCCCATTGAGACTCTTAATTGTGAGTAAAAAGTTGAGGTAGTACGGACTAGTAGAAGCATTTTCATTTGAAAGTAACTGTTTCTTAGAAGGAAATAGAGTAGAAGAGGCAAGATAAGTGAGAATAAGCGCAATAATTAGACCTACTAATAAGAAAGTTGAGCGTAGTGCGGAAAAATAGAATGGAGATCTGACAAGACTAAGGTCTCGATTTAGACTATTTGGCTGATCCGTATAGACTTTAGGGTCTTTGCGCAACTGTGTGGCTGGAAACTGTTCATATACCCAGTTAAGAAATTTGTTTACTGAAGAAAGTCTTCTATTCTGGGTGTTGATAGGAATACCACTGGAAATAAGGTACTTCTTATACTCATCATGGATATTTTCTATGGGCAGGTTAAATTCGAGAGTGTGCAGCCAAATGAATAACGTCTTTACGTCTGACCTCAGGATTCTCACAGTATTTGCAGGATATTTAAACGAACGAAGAAATTCATAATACTGGTCTTTATAGTCAGCTTTTATATACATTTATATTACATGGTATTAGTAGATAACTATAATTAAAACATATTGGATAGATAAATACAAGTAGTAGTGGGGGGCAATAACTACTTATATTATCCAATCTTTAGTTTAATGTTGTTGATGAGTATTTCAGGCAAGATAAAGGGCTTAGGAGAAGCGTAAAAATAAGAGCAACTTAGTGATCAAATAATATCAGCTAGTAAGATTAATAAGGTTAATTCGACATTTATCGACACAATTCTAGTCTCTTGCATACTATAGATTGAAATACCTCAATTCATAATCATAATGCTATATTTTTCCTATAATTGAGGTAAACTTTGAATCGAATGTCACTCTAAGATGAGTGTTGAAGATACATATTTTCTGTAGCTCCCCGAAGGCCTATCACCTTATAAAAAGGTGTTTAATTTGTCTTATGGAGAGGTGCACAAGCACCCTGGCAATATAAGAGACCATCTGATAAACTTGTATAGACATTCATTTTTCTAGGTAACAGGCTCCTACTGATTATTTGTGAGAGAGGAGTTCTGTATAAGAGATATGTCTCTCTTTTTGATGATTTCTATTAAAGAGTGCAGAAGAAATGACCCATAGAGTCATTTAACGGAGCCTAGTACTGAACGTAAAACATGGTCAATTTTGACAAATGCTCGATGATAACCGTTAAGATAGTTAAGAGTAACTTTAAACTTAAACCAAACATGCCTGCAAGAGGCGGAGGCGCCCTTTGCGCAGCAATTACAATGATCGTACCAACCATTATTGGACTAACAAAGGGAGAGAGCAAAAGATTACTTATTGGGCTTAGTAGCGACATATTACCGAAGTAGTACCATATGAGTGGAACCGTGAATGCTTGCGCGGAAAACCCCAACAACACTTGCTCTTTTATTGATTTTGTTACTTGAGATACTATATTCAAATTTTCATCTTCTATCTCTGTGTGTTTATAGAATAGGTTGATGCCTAATATGGCCAAGAAAGAAAGTTGGAATGATATATCGTACAAAATTTGTATATCAAAACAGAGTAATAGGCTACAGGTAAGGAATAAAAGGTATAGATTGTGACTCCTTCTGCCAAACATGCTGCCAATCCGAGGGATAAAGCTCATGAGGGCAGCTCTTACTATCGAGGGTTGCAAGGGAATAAATGTCAGAAATACGATGGTGGTAGCGATCGCGATTGTTTCCCTTAATTTGTTTGGGAGAAAATACAAAGCAGAACTTACGAATGAAATGAACATTGATATATTTGCCCCCGACAGAACCATCATGTGACTGACTCCTATCACCTTGATTTTGTCTAAGAGCTCTTTACCCATCAGGTCTTTTGTGCCAAAAGTCATTGCGAGCGCTATTGTCGTCTCTTGTGAATTTAAATATTGTTGTAGAGGCTCCCGTAGTAAGCTCTGTAGTTCTGTCACAAACTATAGTTCTAATCTATTAACGATCTTGTCATATAGAGACTGTTTAATTATTTCTCGATCAACTACGTCTTGGACCTGATCATAAGGACGTCCTGCGATAATCCGTTGTGCGGTCACATCTCCGACCCCCGACAAGCTCTTAAGGACCTCTAACGAACTCTCATTGAGGGATATTAACGAGCCATCGCTGGCTTGGTCAACCGGTTTTCCGATGCTTGTCGTGTTCATATCAAGAGTGACAAGCCTGTGTTTTTCGGTAAAATAACCGTCTCGTACCTCGTACACGCTTGGGATATGAACTTTCTGTTGGTCTTGGAGAATCACCGAGAAGTTGTAGTTCCGTTGGATGTATGGTTTGTCTGCTTGAGCACTCAACCCACCTGCCATTTCAATGAGACGGAATAATCTTGTTCCTTGATCAACCTCGTATGTCTGAGGTTTCTCAACCGACCCACTCAAGTCAACATATATCTTTGCCTTAGGGCTGACCTCTTCAGCTCGTGTTTTTTTCTCGTCAGGTGGGATGTAATCTGCAGTATTCTTTCCGGAAGCCATCACCAGCAGGATGCTCTGATAAGAGAAATAGATACCCACCGCCATACATATTGCAAATATAAGCAGAGGAACACGCGCTTCACGAACAAACGAGATGAATCGTTTGTGCTCCTGTTTTTCGTATATTAGACGAAACTTGTCTAGCAAGTTCGTTTCGACAGTACTCATGTATGTTTTACGCCAAGAATAAACACAGTCAATATTATGATAATACAAACTACAATAGATGCAATGATATATATAGGGGATATGAGCCAGAAGACAGTGCTTCCGAATAGATGTGGCGTATTCGTACCCGGAATTGAAAGATCGATAGAGGCTGTATAACGACCAGTAGCGAGCTTTGAAGAGGGGACTGGAATCAAAGACCGCAGGTCGCCCTGTCCTTCAACAGAGAGACTTTTTTGATCATTTGCAAAAACGTACGTTCGAGCAACAACAAATTGTTGTTCGAAGTCATTAGGACCAGTGACTGTTATGGTTCCTGAGGTAGAAAACATATGATTTCCCCGGTTCTGCAACGTCACGATGAGGCTCTGGGGAGGACCGAGAATGCTCACTGCACCATTCACATTCTGAAATAGAGCAATTTTAGGA
>JAGOLU010000089.1 GCA_017993865.1 Candidatus Woesebacteria bacterium | reverse complement strand
AAATCAAAGCAGAAAAGAATATTGCGGAAGGAGTTGTCCTGCAAACGAAAGCCTTCGGTAAAGCAATCGTGATGGAAAATTCAAATAACGAAAGCGTGAAATTTGCCCAAAAGTTAGGCTACCAACTTGTAGCTCGTAAAGACCCCAAACAGGGGAATATTCGCATTGTTTGCATTCCCAAAGACGAATTTGACCTTACGGGAATCTATACCATCATAAAATCAGAAGATACCGTGGGAACATGGTTTTTCCACCAAAGTAAACACATGCTCATTAACGGCTCGAACGTGAACCCCGCCATGAAGCCCTCTCCGATCACTACTGCAAGACTCATAGAAATTCTGCAACAATTTTAGTACAATAGGAGTCTTCGTTCGTGCGCAAGGATTATTATTTGGACATATCAAAAGGAAGGTGTAGCTATATATGGTAGTAGTAAAAAGAGGGAAAGGAGAGTCGTCAGAGTCCGTGTGGCGAAAATTCGGGAGAATGAACTATGAGGAAAACCTCGTAGATGAGTTGCGTGCTCGAAAATACTATAAAAAACCATCTCTTGTTCGAAAAGAAGAAGAGAAGTTGCGTGGCAAACGCAAAGTGGTGAAAGTTCGAAAACCATTCCGAAAACCAACGACAACGTCGACATCAAGTAAACGGAAATAATCAAAAAAATAGTGAACCAACTGTCAGCCACTGTACTATAGTGCAATGGCTGACACGCTCACTATGTTGGTAGCAGTGACCGCATACTAATGTAATTCGGTAGACAGTTTAGATTAAAAGTTCACCCTCTTCATGATTCACATTGTTGATTCAGCTCGCTTCCGTGTCGATAGAATCTTTGTGAAACAGACTGCACAAGCCTATCTAGAAAAAGTGGGGGTTCCTAAAGATGCTGACTTGAACATAATCTTTGTGGGCAAACGTAAGATGCTCTATATCGCTACGGTATATAAGCGCGAACCAGAAGCGCTACCGGTTCTGTCGTTCTCATATGTGACCCCGAAAAAGATGATTAAGCAACAGATCGCAATCGATGGGGATGCATTACAACTAGCTGACGCTCCACTAGCCTCTACGGGCATACTCGCTCCTGACGATAATTTGCTTGGAGAAATATTCATATGCTACCCTCAAGCTGTGCTCCTTGCTGCTGAGAGAAACAAGAAGGTAGACGACACTCTCAAATCACTCATTGAGCATGGGATCAACAATCTCGTGAGTGAATAAGTAACTTATATACTTGTCATACTGAGCCACTCGAAGTATGATATGTCGTCCCCATAAGTCATTGTCAAGATCATATATGTTCTACCTCACTTACCGCCCTAAAACGATACAAGATATTGACAACACAAAAGTCCGAGAAGTTGTTCGTAAGTATCTCGCCGTACCAGAGATTCCACACGCATGGCTATTCACAGGTCACAAAGGGATGGGGAAGACATCGGTGGCGCGCATTCTTGCAAAGGAGCTGTGCAAAACAGGAGATGCGTCCATGGACAAGCGGATAGTTGCTGATATTGAAAATGGGGTCTCTCCCGATGTGCAAGAAATAAATGGTGCGGATAATACAGGTATCGATGATATCCGCAAACTTATTGAGAATATCTCCTACACCCCGATGATGGGGAAGTATCGAATGTACATAATCGACGAAGTACACATGCTCTCTACAAGCGCTTTCAATGGTCTACTCAAAATTCTCGAGGAACCTCCTTCCCACGCAATATTTATCCTGGCAACAACCGCGATAGACAAAATACCTCCTACCATACAATCTCGTTGTGTACGGGTGGAGTTTGGTGTCGCTAAACCAGAAGATGTGGTGCGCATGCTCGAGCGCATTGAGAAAGGAGAGAAATTGACTATACCGTCCGCAACAAAAACGCTTATTGCCAACAACTGTGATAGATCGTTCCGAGATGCGACAAAAATCCTCGAAGAGCTCGTCGCACAAAAAGCTCTGGACCCTGAGTCTGCACAACAGTATCTTGGGGTGAGAGCGAAGGATAAGCTGCTTACCTTTCTTGAGGGCAAGAACACTGTTGGAGCTATACAATGGCTTCAAGAATATTCGCTGGCGGGAGGTGATCCTAAGCTCCTGATAGAAGAAACTATCCGCCGCCTGCATGCACTGATGCTCAAACTCAACGGAGTTGAACCCGATTATCCAATCGATGACGTAAACCTAACTCCCGTGCAAGTTGCTAAATTGCTCAAGTTGTTTCACGAAGCATACGCGGTGAGCAGAGTATCTCCGGTAGCTCAAACCGCAATACAAGTTGCGGTGATTGAATATTGTCAGCAGAATTGATATTTACTATTTTATTTTTACCTCATGAATATTCCCGGTCTTGGTAATCTCGGTGACATAAACAAAATTAAGGCTATGCAAGATGCGCTCAAAAAAGAGGTGGCTACGCACGAATACAACGGTGTAAAGGTGACCGTGCGCGGCGACATGCAGATCCAAGACATCAGTATTGATGGGATGGTGGAGAACCGCGTGGTCGTTGCGATTAACGAAGCAATGAAAAAAGTCCAACAAGTTGCTGCTAAACAAATAATGTCGATGGGGCAGTGAATCAAAAACTATTTCTGCCTTCTATGGCTTTTTTGAGTGTAACGTAGTCTGCATATTCCACATTGCCTCCCATAGGCAAGCCATATGCTAAGCGGGTTATGCTGATATTTTTCCCTGTTTCTTTGCAAAGCTCGTTAACCTGATTGCGAATATACATCGCAGTTGCCTCACCTTCCATGTCGGGGTTTGTGGCAAGAATGACTTCTGTGATTTCTTCTGTGCGCATCCGCTCCATAAGCTCGGAAATTGTGATGTCGTCCGCAGAGACACGATTGAGGGGATCAATCTTACCATGTAACACATGGTACACGCCGTCATAAATTCCACCTGTTTCAAACGACAGAATATCTAAAACAGACTCAACAACAGTCACCGTCTGATGATTGCGCTTTGTATCTGCACAAATATCACACATGTCGTCTCCCTCACAAACATTCTGACACATTTTGCACCGTCGTGTTTGTGATTTGAGCTGTGATATAGCTTGCCCAAACGATAAGAGATCTTGCTCGGGTAAACGGAGAAGAAAAAAAGCCAAACGATTGGCTGACTTTTCGCCAATCCCCGGCATGCGCTGGAGGAATAGCGAAACTTTAAGCAGTGAACTAGGTAACTTTGCCATTAGGTAATGATGATTTCGACCACTATGAGAGGCATCCTTCCAGTTTGTTCTTTGAAGTATTGCTCAAGTGCGCGAATGACTTCTTTTTTATAGGTCGGCACCTCCATGCTTGCTTCCTTCCCTCCAACTGAGGCCAGCTTATTGGTAATAATTTGTTTTGCGATTCGGCTGCCTTCGGCAAAAAGCTCTGCTTCGCCTTTTTCAAACACAAATCCGCGAGAGACTATGCGCGCATCTATGCCTTTGGTGCTCTCATCGACTGTCATAACAGCAACAACTATGCCTTCGGACGAGAGTGTTTTGCGGTCGCGCAAAACAACATTGCCGACATCACCTACCCCGTAGGCATCTACATAGATAGATTCTGTTTGAACGAGCTCACTCTTACGCGCAGTTCCTGCACCTT
>JAGOLU010000088.1 GCA_017993865.1 Candidatus Woesebacteria bacterium | reverse complement strand
TGCGGATAGCCTTCTCGATATCTTGCGTTATGGAGGGGTCAAATGGTACCACTGAGAGCTTGGTTGCGCTTTCGTTGGATATCGTGGCCAGCTCCATAAGTTTCATGTTCATAGTGCCACCGTATGCTTCAACTTCGATATTCTCAAGCAGCGCTGGCGATGCATGGCTCGTGCGAATGGCTTTCAGGTCTTCTTTCAGCCTGAGCACCACGCCATCAAAGTGTTTTTTGAGATCAGGAATGAGTGTTTTCATATGAAGCAAGTATAGACAAGCATGAGGTTAAGTACAAGTATATATGAAGTCCAAGAATTAATATTCGGGACAACATCCAATTTCTTCGCGAAAAAACTCGTCGATCACTATGTCATCCTGAGCCTGACGATGGATGAAAGGCTCCTCAGACATTTTCGCTGCAGAAATTGCACGTTGTCCTCTCATATCTGAATAATAGTATTGAGTTGTTGAATCGTGCCAAAGAGTGTAATTGACCCGTCAAGACTTGACTTTTCAGAGAGAGAGAGGTATTATAGGCCATATGGAAAATCAAACTAAACCTGTTCCACTTGACACTCTTGGGGCTGCTGGGGTTGATTCACTCCCATATCAACTTCGTTGTGGTCAGTTATGTGTCTACGCACAACTTCTGGAGCTAGAATCAACACTGTTGGCGTCGACCGGAGATGCTGAAGTCGCCGTAAGCGGTAACTATCCGGCAGGGAGAGGAGATGCAGCATGCCTGAACAAGAGGGGTTCTGTTTACAGGTGTCTTGAAGATATTCCAAAGAAAGGGGTCTCAGGTTGTGAAGGAAGAATGACTATAAGTCAAGTTCATAGCGGTCCCCAGCAGGCAATTCATCGTTAAAGCGTAAGAGGGAAGGTTGAAGGACAGCCCGCTTCACCTAGGAGAATTCTATTCCTTCCCCAATTCCCATCTCATTATCCGCGCGATTTTGGTGTTTTCGCCAAATTTGAGGACGGCGTCTTTGACAAGATCACCAATTTTTTTAGAAGCGTCGCGGATATATTCTTGTTGTAGAAGTTCATCTACGTTCTCGGGGTTCATAGTCGCTACTTGCATAGCTATCTCACTCGCAAGTGCACGGAAATCTTCATTGTTTGCAACGAAATCGGTTTCTGTTTGAAGTTCTACCAAAGTCGCTATCTTTCGATTATGGTGGACGTACGAAGCAATGACCCCTTGGTCTGTTGCACGATCAGCCTTATCTGCTGCCTTTTTCTCACCCCATTTGCTGAGTAATTTTTTGGCTTTCTCAAGATCGTTACCACCTTCTTCGAGGGCTTTTTTGCACACAGAAAAAGAAACACCAGTTTGCTCGCGGAGCTTTTTGAGTAGAGTGAGATCGATAGACATACGGTTGTGAGGAAATTCAAACTCTCGTTATTTTTTCGACTTTGTTTTTTTTGGTTTTTTCACGACTGTCTTTACTTTCTTTTTGGCTGCAGGAGCTTTTTCTTCGACCACTTTCTCTGCAGCGACTGGCACTTCTTGTGACTCGGCTTTAACTGCTTTAACTTCTGCTTTTGGCTGTTCTGGTGTTTTGTTTTTGACCGCGACGGCTGCCACACTCTTTTTGTAGGCTTCGATAAGTTCGGTAAACACGGCATCTACCGCATTTGGGGTGTCATCGTTGAGCATGATTGGGTATTGCACATCATCAGGGTTGCAGTTCGTGTCCACTATTGCAATGACAGGAATACCTGACTTGCGAGCTTCCTCTACTGCGTTTTTCTCACGTTTTATATCTATCACGAGCATAAGGTCTGGTAATCGGGTCATGCCGACAATGCCACTGTAGAGCCGTTCAAGCTTGTGAATCTCTTTTTCAAGTGCAACTGTTTCGTGTTTGACATATTTGCTCCACTCCCCTGCCTCTTTTTGACGTTTCAGTTCAATAAGTTTTTTGACGTTTTTTGATATGGTATTGAAGTTTGTGAGAAGCCCTGCAAGCCATTTAGTGGTAATGTAATGGGCACCAACGCTATTCGCAAGCTCTGCCGCCCGATGCGCGACCGCTTTCTTGGTTGCGCTAATTAAAATACTTCTATTTTCTTTTGCAGCATCTACCATGACTTGTTTGGCAACATCAATCTGCTCTATGGTCTGCTCAAGATCAATGATGGAAACCCCATCGATAATCTGGTATACAAACTGACGAGATCGTGGGTGAAGACGACTTTTTCGGTGTCCAAGATGGCCACCGAGCTCGAATAATTGTTTCGCACGTGAAAATGAATCTGTCATAAGGCGTGTAGATTGTATCAAGAAATACAGAAAAAACAAGATGAGTGCGAGCGGTCTCGGCACTGGGTCAAAAGCTCACTTGAGCTCCAGTGACTTAAGGTATTCTCTGAACTCCCCTCCCAACTCCTCATGCTCCATCGCAAAATCGACGATAGTTTTGAGATATTCGAGCTTATTCCCGGTGTCGTAGTAGCGTCCGTTTTGTATCTCATATGCTATTACTCTTTTTTTGTCAGCCAGCATAAGTTTGAGCGCATCATTATAATACAGCTCATTATGCTCATCTAAATTTTCGTATGCTTTGTCGAGATATTCGAAAATATCAGGAGTAAGCAAAAACCCAGACACATTGGCTAAATTAGATGGCGCATTGGCTTTGCCTGGTTTTTCTACAATTACTTTTGTATCGATGACTCCCTCGCGTATCATATCTCCGCCCGCAATCCCGTATCGATCATAGTCCACATCTTTTGTGCAGCGTATGCTGGCGAGAATGGAACACCCAAATTCTTCGTACGCATCGAGGAGTTGCTGAAATCTCCCCCTTGGTTTGGCATGAATGAAATCGTCGCTCCACGTGTACAAAAATGGTTCATCTCCAATGATATTTCGAACGTTAAGGAGTGGCGTACCATTGCCATAGGGCCCTTTTTGACGGACATAAATGAAATTTGCCATTTCGGCGATTTCATACACTTGATCGAGGAAATGCTTTTTTTTAGGTCCGCCCATGCGCAGATTTTCGACAAGATCCAAACTCGGATGGTCGAAGTGATCTTCAATTGTTCGTTTATGATAACCGGTGACGATGATAATATCTTTAATACCCACGCTCACGAGTTCCTCAACCACATATTGAATAATTGGTTTATCGACGATTGGCAGCATCTCCTTAGGCATGGCTTTTGTTTGTGGAAGGAACCGAGTTCCAAACCCTGCGGCAGGGATAACTGCCTTTGTAATTTTTTTACGCATATTTGTATACGATCGTAACTTATAAAGTTTTGAAGTATATCATGACGTTTGTACGATTTATTCACCCTGGACGGTCACCTGTTTCGAAAATTGCTGACCGTTTACCATAAAGCTAATGGTAGCGACTCCTGGCTCCGACATAGTCAGTGTGTAGCTCACGTGGCCCAACTTGTCGGTCATTGCGGTCGTAGGAGCTATCGAACCCATAGTTGTCGATATGTCAACCTTCTTATCGGCAAGCGGGAGCGAGCTATCGCTCGAAACAAAAATGTCTATCTTGCTCTCAGATGATCCATCGGCTTGTATGGTGAGTGGGTACGCGTATATGGAGGATTCTGTGTCGGACGCTGATAGCGGAACGACAGCATGCGTGAATGTCGAGAGAGGCCCCGTAAAAAGCACATATCC
>JAGOLU010000013.1 GCA_017993865.1 Candidatus Woesebacteria bacterium | reverse complement strand
ATTTGATTATTCTGTTTCGCTTGATTCACTAACACTTCCACATCATTCCCCATCATTTCAATACTTCTTCCGTCACTTAATACTACCGACCACAGTTGACCTGAGGGCTCATTAAGGAATCCTTGTATAAGTTGTAATGTTCCATTTGCAGCAATGGTTTGCCCATTTTGCTTATACGTCACAGTAGCAGGTGCATCATCCTCCATCTCTCCAAAGCCTAGTATCTTGATTGCGACAACCGCTTCTTTTGTGAGCTCTGATTGGGTTTGAGTTCCACCAGAAACCACTACGATATTTCCATTAGATGCAGGTGCCCGAGAGGAACTTGAGTCGATAGGAACATCTTGCACAAGACTCGAATTATTCATCTCTAATTCAAACGCGTCGATAGAAAGTTTTTGTATTTCTTGTGAAGCTATCCACTGCGCGTCTATACCCACTGTCGCCAATGGCTCAGTGCCTTTATCCGTAGGCGAAAGCTTTTGTCCTGTTGAAAGGATCCAACCTGTTTTTCCATTGCCTGTATAATAAGTCCAACTAAATGCAGGGTCCATGTTGTTCCGTAGTAGATAAAATGCTGGAATATCTATTGGGAATACATAAATATCATCCCGACGCTGTGCCTTTTTAGCTGTATTCTCGGGCTCTCCCTCTTTCGATGAGGCTATGGCTCCCTGCCACGCGCCAAGCTTGGCAATTTCCAAATAGTCACTGGTGGAAATCAAATACGAGACACTCGTAAAGTTCAATCCTGCATGTCCATCGGCCTGACCACTAATATCATCCCACATACCATGCTTATCACCATCAAATGACTTATTTCGTAGTGCATTTGACTCAATGCCAGATTTTAGAACAGTTTCATACTCACTTTGAGTCAATTGAAGCACTCTATAAACACGCTCTTTGGCAAACGTACCGATAAATCCTGATCGGATATCTTCTGCAGACTCATCCGCATGAGCCTGAGCGTAGACCATAAATGCATCAAACCGCAGAGCAAGTTCAGGCTCGATTAATAACGGTAACAGTTTTCCGTCTGGAGCAAGCGATTCTGCTCGAAGCAACATTTCTGCGGCTCGTTGCAATCCCACATCCTTCACAAGTTGTGCCAACACATCAAGCCCGTCACTTTGCGCTCGCAGTGCAGCATAAAATACATCATGGGTACGGCCATTTGCTCTATATAGCCTATCTACTTCTTGTGCTTGTTCCGCCGTAAACCGATAGGTAGCTCTTACCACATCCTCAAGTGGCTCTCTTAGAAGCTGCTTTCTGGTGTAGTCTTTTGATCGGGAAAGCACGCGATCTACTATAGCTTTTTGTACACTGGCCATTTTCTCAAATACTTCTTGCGAGGCATGTACCGCCTCATTTTGCTTCACCCCAAACCCTACCAAAGTAATTCGCACTATATCATTCAAACCAAACGTACCTAGGTTCCACCACCATGGCAAAAGCATGAATATTCGTTGTGCACGATAGCGCTGAAGTGATAAAACATCACCCTTTACAGGAAGCCGTGCAACTTCTATAAATCCACGGGCAACTGGATTGGCTCCCCATCGCGCTAGCGTCTCCTCATAATGTGTTGGATTAACAGCTTGCCAGATATACTGCCCCCCATCCCAAACTGCCATAACTATTGGCTTAACTGGATATGGGATCGCTGCAAAGGCGGTTACCATAAGCCGTGATGTCCCCCATCGAGAAAGACCGCTTGCTTCCCATGAATTTGGAACCGAAACGACCCCGTGTGATACATTTCCGTCAGTAAATATTTGCGCTGCACTGACCCACAAATCACGAGCAACCAACAACACATCGTGCACCAACACATAGATACCCCCCACGTCACCCACAAAAGGCCACAACGCCAACCTGTTTCCCATAAACCTACCCCAATCTTGTGCAGTCGAAAGCTCTGGCCATAAGACCTCTTTGACTCCTAACCATACCTGTCGTCCAGTGGTGTCGTTTACCGCTGGAGATGCGGTTACTTTTGGTGGCCACATCTTTTGCACAGCCCACACTCCTGCATGCACCAAATCTGTTCCAAGCACAATCCAACCTTTCACGAGCGGGATTGGCGCATAAAATACCACTCGATGTGCGATAAACGCACTATTTCGACGTGCACCATTTCCATACCACCATCCACCCGCTCCCTCTCTCAGCCCAGATCCAAATCCTCGTGCGCCTTCAGGAATACGAGCAAAAAATGCACGCACTCTGGTGGTCACATTTGTTGATTGATTTGATGGAGATTGTGTTCCAGCAATTAATGAACTATTAGGACCTACATTGGCAAGTATCGCTGGATAGAATATTCGCAATCCTTCCAGAATGAAATACGGTGCTAATTCATTTTCTGGTTTAATTGTGCCTGCATCGACCAGCACAAATTTCTTAGATCCAGGCATTCTTCCGATATTGGCACTACTTCCTTCTGTATCAGAACTATGCAAAACGTCTGTCGCATAAACGACTAACGCTTCTAATTCATTAAATTCCTGAACCGTATCAAGCTTAAAGAGCGCAAGTGTAATTTTTTGAGCCTCTTCTAGCCCTTGTGGCCCACCTTGTTCACTAGCAATTTTCCAAGCCGCATATGCGTCTTTAAACACTGTGGGTGAAATTACAACTCTAGGATCATAGATGTCGATCTTTTGCTGTACAGTAAACAAACGATTATCCCTGCTATACCCCGCAGCTGTTATCGGAGCAATACCATCTGGATTAATAAGCGAATAGTTTATGTCACGCATATTGTCGAAGCTTCTCAGTGTCTTATCTAACTTCAGAACAAATCCATTCTCTAAATCGTATACATACTTTGAACCTCCCTGATCCATTGGTTTATAACTTTTTCCATTTATCACCACATCATGATCAGGATTTGTCTTATCATTTGAATCAAATGTAACTTGATACGATAATCCTCCGTGGAAAATTATTGGAAGTTTTGAAACTATTCTCGATCGCCAACCAACCTCATCACCCGACAATTTATTTTGAACAGATACAAATGCCTTTTCTATCGCTTCAGCGACTTGTTCAATGGTTATATTTGGTTGTGATGGAACATTCACAATAGGCTGTGCTACTTCAGCTTGAGGTTGTGCACTCTCATTCGTTCGAACATTAGGAACTCTTTTGTTTGTATCAACTATGAATTTATCTGCTATAGCAAGTTGTTGTGCAAAAATTGCCGCGATATCCGCTGCTGCATTCTCAGTGCGAGACCGTTCAGAAATGAGAGTCAATGTAAGTGTGTCTGCAGATTCCTCTCGAAGCGCCAGTGCCGACTTGAGTCGTACTTGATCCCCTGCAATATTACGCGCTGCATACAGATTCACTCTCGCATCTTGGTAATACACCTCCATCACATCAAAGAACGCAGTATTTAGAGGCACACTCGCTTGATTTCTCTCGTGTGCAGAACGCTCAGTGGTAAATGCTTGTTGAATCTTTGCAAGTTGGTCTTGTGCATCAGTATACTTTTGATCAGCGAGTAGTTTGTCATACAACACGATCATTGGGAGCAAGGTGTTTTGTGCCAACACACTACACCGTGAGCACCCTTGGGCGCGTCCCGGAATATCTGCCAATGCCAACAATACTTTTTCATATATAGGCGCCAAAGATGTCACAGAATTTGTTGTAGATGTTTGCTCTGTGATTGAACTTGTTGGGTTGGTTGGATCTTTCTGTGGTAATGGCGCCTGATTTTGATTGACTGCTTCATCAGATTTAGCCTCACGCGCGATAATATCTCGGATAGCTGCTTGTGCAGCCAAATCCTGCTTACCAAATACCTCTTGATCTGCGACGGTTAGATACGTTATTCTGGTGCGCTCTGCAACCAACGCTTGTGATAATTTCTCCTGCGCTGCTTTTCTAAACCCTTGCGCACTGGTTGTACGAAGTTGATCTCCGGCAATACTTCGATTGGCATAGAAACTTACTCTCGCATCTTGGAGCATGAGGTCGAGCCCATCATAGAATGTCTGATTGAGGGTGACGCTTGCCTCTTGCTTAGCATGTCTGGCTTTTTCAAACGCGATTCGATTCTGAATCAACTCAAGCTGTCGTTGCGCTTCAACATAATCTTTCCGCTCCATAAGTGCATCATATGCATTCATAAGTGGTACGATTTGCTTCGTCGCAAACACACTACACACACTGCATCCCTGAGCAAGTCCCGGAAGATTCGCTAACCCTAAAATCATATCTCTATAAGAATTAGTTATAGATCGTGGTTGCACACTCGCGATTTGCACAAGCGTCGCATTAGTCACTTGACTCACTGGTGCATATGGAAGTCTGAATCCACCATCCAGCACCCAATCCACAAATCGTGGAATATTTACCACTCCAAGCGATATAGCATTTGCTGGGAATGGAAGTAACCCGAGCAATATCGTCTGACCAGTCCATAAAAGTGTGCCACGATTACCTTCACCATAGAACCATGGGAACAAAATTTGCTTCACAACTCGAAGAGGCGCTATTGATTCCCATCCACCTTCATGGAAGAAACGATGCTGATCGTAATACCAGAAATGGTTAGAGGCAAATGCGGCAACAGTGTTTGTGATCATCGCTCCCGGAGGCCCAAATACCCAACCAACCTGAGCGATAACCTGCAAACCAAACCGACTCCCTGCCCAAAGTAAGAAATTACTGCGCGGTGTGGCATTCAAGATGCGATCCGCTCTACTTGTCCCAGCCCAATAATTTGCTGGGGCTGCTTGGTATACCTGTGCAATGATGTTTGGTTCTGCGCCAAATCGTTGCCCCATATTCATGGTAATTTGAACCATTCTCCAGCTTGAGACCACTGATACTGAATTCAAAAGTATTCGCATAGGAGAAAACGAAGTAAGCGTGTCGTTGATCATATGACGGAATCGCCAATCACGCCCACGATTGAGTCCTAATGGCCAATCATTAAACATTGATTCCATATACCCGCCGTGAGAGTTGAGCAATACATTTTTCACCCATTGCGGAGCAGGAATAATTTTTTTATTCCATGGATTACGAATTAATCCATTTACAAGCGTGGACTCTATCCATCGACCTTGGAAGAAATCCTGTACGGTTGGAACATCAAATACATAACGTATAAGACGATTGCTTATGGCAAATGGAATTCGTACCACATCAAACCCAAGCTGTACCCAAGCAAACGGTGCGGTCGGTGGGAAGAATAGCGGTGCGATGCGAAGGGTAGCCCATGTAAGAGCTTGTCCGATTCGCTCATTACGTGGTAACGATCGATCAAACGCAGCCAAAGGATTTACCCCAAGTGTCCACCGATACATTTCTCTCGCGCCAAGTATAAATCTGCTTGGTTGTGCTTGTGCACGCGCATTTGGCACGAGTGTCGCCAGCGCATCCACGGTTGCGATAGGTCCGGTCACTTTCACATTTGCGTGTGTTGATTTATATAGCTCAACAAACGCTAGTACAGCTTTTGCCGCGGCTACTCTCGACGCGGTGAGCGCCGCGCGAGGAACCGTAGCACTTTGAATATCTTGCAGGTATGTAGTTATTGCTCCCAAAGCAACGGTCCATTCATTCGACACTTGATCTATCGTAGAAATATCTATACCCAAGCCTTTTGCAATTTGCTCATTCAAATCGGTTGGTACCGTGGGCGCTGGTGCAGTAGGCACATTTCCTGCTCCAATTTGTTGTTGGTTTGGTGCAGTTGGGTGTAAAAATGTAAACACCGCTGTCCTAAACGGACGTATCACATCTTCGAAAATTGCGAGCTCACTAAAAGTGGAACCATCTGCCTGTGCAAGCTTTCGCTCTTCTATAAATTCCACTAGGTGACCGTAAGCCACATCTCCAGCATCAGCCACAATCGGACGACGCTCCATCGTTTCTGCAAATAAGACCAACTCCGTCTCTGACGGTACAGAGTTCTGCGCGCTAGTAACATACACATTTTCATATGTGGTAAATGTAGCAACAAGCGCGCTCGTAGGATCGACTGTGACCCCTAGTGCAGCGCTCAATCGTCTGGCTACATCTGCATGAATCGCTTTGATAAGCTTCTCGCTATCTGCCTTATTGTCCGTTTGTGCAGCCACCTGCATCGCCCTATACAATTCTGGATAATTTCCATTTTGCATACCAGCAATGACTGCATCAGCCCCCGTCAGGTTTACAACAACTGGTCGTGTATTTGCGGGCTGAATCCGCACAAGTACCGCGCGTCGGAATGAGTTTACATACGAGGATGGAATACGCGTCAGCACTGTCCATGTATTACCGATACCGCCCCCAATTCCAAGAACTATGCGCACAAGTAGATTTGGTTTTTCTCGAGCTACCAATCGATCTATTTGTCGCTTCTGATACGCAATCGCTCCATCTGTGTACTGATTTATGAGCTTATCAACAACACTGGTCAGTGTTTTGATTGATTCTGCTTTTACATCCACCGCTCCCCCATCTGCTTGTGACAATTGCTCATCAACATTTGCCTGATTTGCACTGGCTAAAATAGAAAATACTTTTGCAACATTTTTATCTTTTAGACCAGATGCTTTTGCCATCAGGAGCGTATTGATAGCCCGAGTCAATGCTGCTTTTTCTTTCTCCACTTGCTTTGCTACGGTTAAATCTGCGTCACCCGCAAGCGCTCGACTATTGAGCTGTCGTGTCGCACGCGCCACTGCCTCCTGATACGCACGTAGCGCATCGCGAACATCTTTGGTCTCAGCATCTGAGAGATTTCCAAGACCTAGTCCTGCCATAACCTGATCAACATGTCTTGCATCTTCACGATTGAGAGCATTAAGCAGAGCAACTTCGGTTGTATTTCCCAACGCTTTTTTCAAGTCTGCCTCATTTTGCGCAATTTTCCTGTTCAGATCATAAGTTTTACCAAACTCTGGTGCTGATTTTGTCGTATCAGTTTGTAAAGCAATCGGCTGATTGCTTATGGCTAGAGCCCCAAAATCGATCTCATTTACCGACCCGTCCGTAAGCGTACTAAACCGCAAAACTCCTTCGGGAATGATAACAATCTGATGACTATCAGAAAGCTGTTCTTCATGAGCATTGCCCGCTTCATCTACCCAAGATATTGTTGTTCCTAGCTTGATCACTTGCGCTCCTTGTACGCCACTTTTATCTTTCCCAACTATCACATCGCCCGCACGTACAGTATTTGGTTGTGCAATTCTTTGCGTAAGCACCGGAAGCGCAGCTCGCTGTGTTTCAAGTTGAGTAATAGCCTCACGGACTTCTCGCACGGTCTCACGTGCAAGCTCAACAGTGTATGTTTCAGCTGGTGTCATCCCATCTCCTTGATTCACTCTCGTAGCGATCTCTCCCGCCTGAGCTATGGCATCCATGCCAACTTGTCTCGCTCGCGTTGCATCTTGTGGAGTATTTGTCGCAGTAAAGGATGTTTTTACTTCATTCAAGCCTCGTACGACTTTTGTAAGAACGTTACCCGCAAGTGGATTATTTGGATCGATATAGGTATGCGCTTCCATAAGTTGCACAACCTCCAACACACTCTTTCCTTCAGTGTATGGCTTTACCGCTTCATTACCACCAATGACAACTCTTAAGAAACCACCTTCTCCAACCAGTCCTGCGCTAGGCTGTCCCAAAACCTGCATCTCTTTTGGAACACGAGAAAAGTCCAATGCATCAGGAAGTTGTCCAGACACTGATCGCAACCCAGAACGAGTAAGTGTACCGACTAGATCCGCAAGCTGCACATTTCTGCCTAGCCCTAGAAATCCACCCTTAGCTAACTTCTGTATCTCGGGCATGTTTATAACCTGCTCAATTGTTTCTTGAGCAATTTTTGCTTGCCTTGCAAGCTCTACGTTAGTATCCACCTCGACTGCTCCAATACGCACATTCATACGTTTCTGACCGCCGCCGAGCATCGATTCAGCTTGAGTACGTGCTTCTCCTTGTGGTAGATATGAGGTTATTTCACGTACTTTTCGTGCCATAAACTCGTTGAGGAATTGCAATCGAGTTTGGGTAGCTTGCTTCTGGATAGCTATTTTCCCGTTTGTTTCGGCGAGCACTTGAAATTGCTCAAGCGACAATTCTTGTCTGGTTTCACCGATAATGATAAGTTCTGCGTCAGGAGTAAAATCTGTATATACGGTCTTTGTGCCTCCCTCATTACCGCGAGCACGAAGCATAGCCTGATTCCATTCAGAACTTTGTGTGAAATTATCACCAAATACTCTCAACGATTCGTTGTTATAAGAAAGCGGATTCACCCCAATATCAGCTCCTTTATCATAAAAATCCGTATAGAAACCTTGCTTAGGCTCAAAACCATAACTACGCATCTTGGCTATTCGCTGGGTTTGATCTGCATTAAGCGTCTCACCACGAGCAAATTTCTTGAGAGTGTCCAAATCACTCAGATCCAAAGGAGGTTTCTCTTGTGGAACGGTTCGCTCAGCCAGTGCAACCTGTTCAAACACCGTTCTTCCCTCAAGATCCACAATACGAGCAACTGTTTCTGTGACCATCACAAACTGCATCTGCCCATTCACCTGTTTAGGCTCTACACGAAGCCTCGTCACCACCAAATCCTGTAAACCATTCTCCAACTTTCCAACTTCAGTAATTGTTTCAATTTGATGCAGATCGTTACGATTACGCACTAGTTGCATGTCTGCATCTCCATATTGTTTTAAGAATGCATTACGCACCTCAATATTTGATGCACCATTATCAGATGCATTTATTCCCATGACACCCCTTTGACCATCGAGAATTGCCTGTTGTCGAGTTTTCAATCGAGTCGCAGCTTCTCCAACTCCCACAACCTCATGTATGCCCGATAAAAGACGCTTCGGAGGAACCACAACAACCGTTCCATCTGGTAGATATGTAGTTGAACCGTACATCATATCAGCTACCGCATCTGCAGCACCGATTGTCACTGCATCTGGCACTGCACCGCTCCATACTCGAGCTATCTCGTTTGCCTCCAAAGAAGTACCCTGACTACTACGAGCATATGAATTTACTTCTAGTATGGTGATCGAATGCGCATCAGTAGACATCTGTACGTCATTTACATTTGCTTGAATCGACTGATTATCTCCTATGTTAGGGTGCGAAAATAATTCTTTTCCAACGGAGTTATAAATCAAATTCTGCATCCCATCTGAAATCTGTTTTCCTTCAAATATGTTTCGATCCTTCGGTACAATGATGAGTGTTTCTAGCGGTAAGCCTTTTGAGTCTGTACCAAGCCTCGCTACTGGCTCGTAGGAGTTACCAACTACATCACTGTATACCTTTCCTAGCGTTTCTAACACACCAACGTTCTCAAGTAATGCATCTCTCACCTCTGTCATAAGTGGATCATTGGCAAAATCAGCTTCGCGTATTCCATTAAAACGCTCTTCAAATGCTTGCAATTTAGCTGGATCAGAAAGCGCTTTGGTAAACGCGTCTATATCCCGTAATTCCCCTAATATTTGGTCGATATTTCCTTTCGCTTCTGGATGCGCCGCTGCTTGTTCAAGTAATATATCGCGATACGCTTCTACCCGTATATCCTGTCGGATTATCAAATCTCCATTATTTTTCACCAAATTTGTATCAAATAATTCTCGTAATCCAGCAGCTCCCTTATCCAATAAAGCCAATGCACGATCTTGTAATCTCACCAGCGGCCCATTTGCGTTTGGATCTCGACTTATCACACCTGTGGCATCGTCAATACTCCAACCCAACGCACGCTTGAGCACTGCAACGTCTGCTTGTCCTTTGGTTGTTTTTGCATACACCGTGCTATCACCAGATACTTGGAATGACATAGCAGGTTTCCACAGTGTTGCCACCTCATCCACAAGGAACTCAAACCCATTACCACGCTGTAAGTTGTCGGTAAATTGTGTCTGATACTCTGGATGCGCACCACTTTTTCCATACTCTGATATAAACTCATATGAAATTTTGTTTGTTGTAAGTATTACATCCGCATCCATGAGCTGTTTAAACTGATCGGGTGTTAATGAACTTACGTTTTCTGTGAGTTCAAAATATTTCACTCCCTCAGCATCAAATATCTTCTTAAAAGTTTCCTGCTTATCTGGAGTTTTTATAACTGACTCTGATTCCACTACCAACACCTGCTTTCTCCCTGTGTAATGGAACCGCTCTGCTGCTGTTACCGCTGATGTTTCGGTCTTTCCTCCACCTCCAGGAACGGTAAGCCACATAGTATTGTCACCACGTATTGCGCCTTTGAGGATATTTCCCATCTGGTCTTGAGGTGCATTTGGACTGTCAGAGCGATACAATTCAAACCCTAATGCTTCTTGTACTTTCGCAAGTCTTGCATTTGCCTCTGTCACAAACTGTCGTGTACTTCTGTCTGCAGTCGCTGGATCAAATTGAGAAACTTTTTTTCCATTTTCCAGTGTCACTTGCTTGGTTGATTCTACAACCTTGGTCACATCATGATTTCCCAATGGTTTTTGTGTGCTTTCTATACGCCTGACAAGCTCTGTTCTGGCTTCTGGCTTGGCTGCCTGTTCAATTCGCTGAGCTGTAGACTGCCCTCGGAATGTACGATTAATAAATTCTGCAACCCTTCCCTGAATTGAATTACCTGCCACAATTGCCTGTTCAAGCACACGAACCTCATTAGCGACGGCTTTCTCACTAGCGATAAGTGGAGTCAACTCTACATTCTGATTTTGTATGACCGTAAATCGTTCTGCAGGGTTTGTTATCGCATCATTGAGCACTCGTGCGCTATCGATAGATGCAAGGGCATTTTGTGCCCGTACAAGCGCTTCTCGAGCATTGTCTATAACAGCAGTCGGTGCATTATCTGCAATAAGTGTAGCTAAATCATTTCCTCGAGCAGTTACTGCTTCTTGTTGACGCACTAATGCCTCAGGAATTAGGCTTGGATTTTCCAACAAATCTACTCGCAATTGAATCAATCCTTCTTGTTGTTGAATTCTTGCAATCTCTGCATTTTTAGCATCAAGCTGCCTCGCATACTCTTGCTGTGCACGTGTCATGTTGGCACGTTCAAGAAGCGTTTTTGACCTTTCCAAACCTTGTCTTGCTACTTCGTAAGCTACAGGATTTGTGTCTGCAGTTTTTGCTGCCTCCACAAATGCAGCTTTTGCCGTCTCAAAATTTGATACAAGCACCGGCTCTCGTCCAAATAGTCTCGTGACGCTATCGCTTATTTTCTGTGATGTATTTCTTGGATTTTCCAACAATTGCTGTTCATACGATACTTGTCGTTGCGCTATATCTACAGCCTGTCTGGCACTTTCTAACATTTCTGGTGTTATAGGAACTGTAGGTGCCTGACCATTCACATCTACCGGTCCATCAACAATCATTTCGGATTTTAATGTTCCATCTGGATTTACCATCCTACTCCAAAGGTCTCCTGTATAGGCCAAATCACGTTGTGCTGTAGACAAATCTGCATCTTTGGGCTTAGATTTATTAAACTGTGCAACAATCGTATTGGTCTGACCAATAATTTTTCCTATGTTACTCGTAGACTGTCCAAGTCTTGATTGAATATCTGCAGAAACTGCAGCACGCGTATCACCATTGAGTCGTATTGTTTGACCATTTATCGTAATATCACTGAGCCCTATACGGGATGCATTAGCAAGCTGTGCAGCATCAGCCAGCGCTTGTGCGCGTACGACAAACGGATTTTCCAATGTCGGCTCCTGACTTCTAGCTTCCCCTACCGCGGTGGAGCCAAACGACATACCCGCCATCATGATGGAAGTTGTACAATTTTCTGCCGTTCCTTTTTTCAAGGCGGCAAGAGTACATGCTGCAACCGCTTGTGCCGTATTTACCGCTTGATCAGCACGCACTATAGCCCGAGAAAGTGAAGATTGTGGGTTTGCTATCGCAGATTGAGGACGCAAAACCGCAGCTGTCTCGGTAGTCAATCTTCCAAAAGAAACCAAAAACATACTGGCAGAAATCAGACAGTCTCCATTGAGCCCAGTCTGTCCACAGGTATCTATAGCTTGGCTTCCAAATACAAGACTGCCCAATGAGTTTCTAAACATCTGGCCTGCTACTCCTGGAGTTGCCCCATACACCGTTGTTGCAAGATTTTGAGCGACTGCATTCGATTGTCTTGTGAGTACTTGGGTGGTCAGTGCCACTCTCGCCTCTTGGGTCATCTGACCCGCTTGAACCAATGCTCGCTCTGCAGTCGTCAAACCACTGAGGGTTTCAAGTGACACTGTACTTGCTTGATTGGTGAAGCTTGCTAGCCCAGCGACAGCTGTGTCACCTTTTGGCACTAACCAACGAGTTGCGAAGCTCTTTTCTAGTGTTGTACCCACAGTAGAAGAAAGCTTTATAGCAGCGCGGTCTACTAAGCTCGTCGCTATTCCCTGCTCTATGCGTGATGCGGTTGCGACCTGCGTAATTGTGTTCACCTGTTGCATCGCAGAGAGTGCGCTGGATGCTGCAAACATGGTCATACCAGCAGACTTTGCACACGCCCATCCATCCATATCTGCATGTCCGATTGCACACACTTCTGCAGTGTCTTGTAGACTCGACCCAGTCATATATACGCCCATCGCCTCACCCGCTATGGCAAGTCTTGTGCTTGCGGTCAGCGCTGTCCCAGCAAGCTGCGCTACTCGCAAAAACGGCACGGTCACCGCCACTGCAGTAAGAGCTGGTTTAGCCGTCATCATAACCACGGCTCGCGTTTTATCCCATCCTGTTGAATCTGGATTGTCTAAAATTTGTTGCCCTTTCAACAACGATCCATTCTCAAATTTGTTCAACTCCAGCGCCATCACTGCCAATGGATCAGTTTTCACAATATTCTTGTATGCGTTTGATGCATTTACGATGTTGTATGTACCATTGAGCGTTCCCTCAAGAGACACATCTATACCTCCGCTCCCAAGCAAGAATTTCACATCAGGGTTTGCGAGATATGATGTGAGTTGTTGTTTTTGATACTCCGCGACCGAGGTTGTATTTTTATCAGTAGCTAACTTTGTAGCCAAATCAGCATCAAGCGATGCTTTTACCGTTGGATCGAGATTGTCTATATATGACGATGCCACAATTTGCGCTTGTTCGTTGAGTCTTTCTGTATTTATTTTTTCTGACACACTTCGGATAAAACTCTGCGTCAGCACTTGTTCTTTTAGCTTTGGATCCGACTGAATGTATGCATTTATGTCGTCTGTAGAAACCTTGGCTTCTTGTTTATTTAATAATCCCTTAAAATCATCCACGTTGTATCCATTAAGCGTTGCGCGTGTCAGCCAATTCGGATCACTGCCAAACAATTCCGTAGCAGCATCAAGTCGGTAATTACCAACGGTGGCTTTATTTGAAATTTCAAGCGCTGTCGCGTACTGATCTACTTTAAAAGCTTCAAACGATGTATCAGTTGCCCCAGATTTCCCCGTTAATGAACTGTTCGTTGTAGCTGGTTGAGAAGCTTTCCACTCTTCGTATGCTATCTGTTGTTTAGGATCTTTTTCCCATGTGGCAAATTGCTCAGGATTGGATACAGAAATTGCCGTCACCACGTTATTCGCGATATTTTCATTACGCGCATTCATGAGATTTGGCGTAACTAGTTGCGTAAAGCTTTTATAGTTTCCAAATGTGACGAGGCTGGTGACAGGATCCATGACTTTCGTAAATGCATTAAATCCAGTTAATGCTACGGTAGATACTGGAGTTACTTTTTTTGTTTTGTCATCGATATTTACATTTCCTAGCATGACCTGCTCTACAAACAATTGCTCGCTATCGGTACCTTTCTCATATTCACCTGCTGCAAACACTCCTTCGTTTTTGTAATATCCTTCTATGTTGTGGGC
>JAGOLU010000087.1 GCA_017993865.1 Candidatus Woesebacteria bacterium | reverse complement strand
CCACCAATAAAGGCTTCAATCTTCGTGTAGTACGGTGGACGGTTTACTTCACCGAGTAACACCGAGAGTTTCCCATCGACAATGGCAAACATCACCACATCCACCGCCATCGCGGCAAATCTTAATTTCTCTGGCGCTTTTTGTGACATATTAGTGTTAAATATACACTCAGTCAGTACAGACTTCAAGTGATACGGTCCCTACTCTTTTTTGAGAGATCCTGGGCCCGTCGAGCGAGTGGTCTTTCATACCACCAACAACGTCTCAGATGTGTGCAGTGGCCGAGTCTCAGATATTTGGTGTGAGAGTGCCCGTCAGTAGCTTTCATCAGTAGGACTTTTATAAGGGTGCTCTAAATATGATTCAACCAGCATATCGACAAATCTTATTATTCAATGTACAGTCTTCTTCGAATTTCGGCCAACCTCTCCACATGGAGGAAATGCAATGCGAAAGTCCGTTCTTGTAGTATGTTGTACTGCCATCACGTTTGTTTTGATAGGCTGCGGTGCTAACGTGAGTCAGCCCCGTCAAAGCGCCGCACACGAGGCTGTGAACACGTTGGCCTATGCACAAGATCTTCGCACTGGCCTCTGCTACGCAGTCATCTCAGGTAGATCAGTTGCTCATGGTCATTACCAGGGCACGACCATAACCCGGGTCCCCTGCGAACCGAAAGTGCTTGCGCAGATCAAATAAAAGCACCAGTCCGCGAATAGGCCGCATCCTTTTCGCGGCTTATTTGTTTGTGTACTCTTATTTTTGCACTGCGAGAGATGTAATCACTCCTCGATGTATAAAGAGTAGGTACATATTGAAGACGAGCATGAGGTTTGCAAGTATTGCACCTCCCGTGAGGAGTCCCCCATCAATGACGAGATGGAATGCGACAACGTTGAGTGTTATCGGAAGTTCGAGAAGCGCCGCAAGTGGCTCGCGCTTCGTCCAGAGCGCAATGAGCGCGAGTACGTGTACGACAGCCATCATGTAACTAATGTACTTAATGTCAGCAAGCATCTGTATAAAACCGTATGCTTGGTCGGTGTTATAAAGTTCGCGCGTCGGTTCACCCAATAATCCCGTCACACCGACAACAGGCAAAATAAGAATGAGCGAGAACAGAACTTTAGCAATTGTATGGAGATACTTTTTCATACCATGCGTTAGTTATTTTCGAGGAGTGCTTCGAGTTGATCAAGCCCCTGGTTAAATCCTTCCTTCATTCCCATTTCTATAAGTGTACTGAGTTCTTTTTCATCCGCGCATGTGAGGACCACCTTCACCTCTGTCACATCCCCATTTTCTGTAAAGGTAACTTCCCAATCGGAACCGGGCAAAGTTCTATTGATACTCCAGTCCTCATGTGCGAAGCCATCGAATGCGGTAAAAGATTCTTCAGGGCTAATCGTTTTGTAGTTATTTACACAGTAGTGCGCATCCCCTTCTGGCCCCTGCATAACATAGTGCCAGTGGCCACCCTCTCTAAAATCAAAACTCTTGGTTACTGCCTTATAGGGTAACGGCCCCCACCACTTGTCTAAAAGTTCCGCGGTGGTGTAGTACTGCCACACCTTACTTTTAGGAGCAGAGAAACTGCGCTCTGCAATGAGTTGATTTGATTCGGGGAGTACGGTGTATTTAGTCTTCATACTATTTTTGTAATAACGTATCGAGGGCGTCAAAGCGTGCGTCCCACGTCGCTTTGTATTGCTCGAGTGTAGCAGCAGCCACCTGTAACGCCTTCGGATTTGCGCTAATAAATTGATATTTACCTTCTCGTTTTTTGATCACCAAGTGTGCGCGCTCAAGCACTTCAATATGCTTTGCGACGGCAGCGAATGAGATATTTTTAAATGTTTCAGCAAGTGCACCCACGGTCTCGCGGCGCATCATGACACGATTAAGAATATCTCGCCGCGTTGCATTCGCGAGTGATGCAAACACTAAATCTACATTAATGGTATATTCAACCATATGGTTGAATATACCAGAACAGAATCACTCGTCAAGCCAGTGCTGTGTGGATTTGAAAAGTTCGCGCACACTCCCCTCGCAACCATCTACTCATCGGATGATACTGAACCAGGTTACGAAAGTATAAAAACACTATTAAAAATAAACCGCACGGGGATTGGATCCCTGGGCGGTCTTGTAGACGAATCTTTCAATCTTCCTTTATATCTTGAGTCTTTTTCTTTCTTGTTGTTCGTTATACGATTCGGCAAGAAGGCGATATATCGCATTCGCCCTACTGGCATGAAGAACAACTTCTTCGCATGGCACATTGTAAATATAGGCAATAGATTTGAAGACCGTCTCTAGGTCTCTCCCCGCACTGCCACCTGCACCAGAGTAATCATTGCATCCGCCGCAAATGAAAACCCCCGAATCAGTTATGAGCTCAAAATAGAGATCATGGTCGGCTTCAACCGGGTAAAAAACTTTTTCCCTGACCACAACCCGAGTAATCCTCAATCTAAAATCACATGATCGATTAGGGTGGTAGTCGGCCAACGTTTGCCGGATCATGATTTTCATTGCACGCACTGACGATTCGGTGTCACCAGGGTTTGCAATGAGACAAATCTGAGACAAAATCCACCCCGAACCACTCAGTCTTGTCTCCAGACCAAAAGGATGTACCTCAAGAGTCACATGCTTTGTGTCTCTGTGAGCCCAGTAGAGCTCCTTGTCCTCCTTGCTTTCAAGCAAGGCACTGAGACCGATACCCACTTTCTGCAGCGCAGACAATTCCATTTGAACCCCCTATTGGGTTTATGATCAGGCATGTATTTTACATACATATTCTTGTTTTGTCAAAAATAACTTTTACAAAACTATATTTTCATTATATAGTATGAACAGTTTTTGGGGATAGAAAATATCCTACAAGTTCACCTTGAATCTTTTCAAATTTGTAGAGAAAAACATGGCAGAGCCATTTGATTACCTTGAAAAAGAACCAGCAGCTGATGCACCTGTATCAGACAATCCCAGCGGCATGTATTGCCCTGCTTGTCGTGCCACAGGTGCCTCGCACTGCTCTGAACCAGATTATTGTGGCGGTATGCGCCTCATGAAACCGAGCCAAGATAAAGGAGATACGGCGTAAAGGTCGTCTACGCGTAAATCTCCAAATAAAAACAAGACCAGATCCGCGAAGTGCGGACTGGTCTTTTCCTTTGGTGCCACATGATGTCACCCTATCCTCATCCGAGAATAGATGCGCCATCCTTTTGCTCGAAAATCCTCGTCTGCGGTTTGAATCGCCTGAATTCTCGGGGTGCGACCAGCGAGCACGATTGTTTCTCTAGTATATTTGCCAATCAGGAGTTGTGAGACCAGCCTACTGAAGGGGTCACACTTTGCAAGTGCTCCGAGTGACATTCTTATTTCGAGCGGTATATCAATCTCCCACACTTCCAGGTTCAGGTGACCCATAGACGGTCGTCTTAGTTCTGAAATAAAAATATCACGCCGTATCGGCAACTGCCCTGCAGAACCTCGTGCTGTGATTTTCATCGTTCCTCCACGGTTAGGAACATCTCTCGGAACTACCCTTTGTTTTATAGCGCGATTGTTTGCCACTGTCCATGTGACTCACTCACGCAATTCATCCCATTACATGCATCGTGTGTATCATATGAGTTTCTCTTCCTTCACACGAAATCGAACCATTTTGG